>JBOHTL010000158.1:0-3754 GCA_050733735.1 Gemmatimonadaceae bacterium | reverse complement strand
CGTTTTGTCCGTACGCTCGAGGATTTCTGAAATTTGCTCCCGGCTCCCACTCCTCCACTCGAACGGTGTATGGCAGCGGCGGCTGGCGAAGGGAAACACGTTGCTCGGGAGTCGGACGGAAGACGATCTGCTGGGCCGCGCAGGCGCCGATGGTCGGAAGCAGGACGAGTGTCGTCCAGGCTCTTCGAAGTCCGGGGCACGACGCAAGAAAGTGTTGTGTCATGCCGCAAGTATTTGCGTTGCGTGACCCCGGTACATGCGCCATCGTTACGTAGAAACGTACGTAATTCGAGGTAGCTGGCACGCCGCGTTGCAGTCCGGTGTGACGCGCACCCCAGACTCGATGTGCGATGGGAACGTCATGGAGGACAAGGACTTGCAGCAGACGATGACGCGCCCGACGACGGTCCGTCTTCCTATACAGGACCCAGGAGTGCATGACCGTTCCCGACCTGCCGAAGGACACCCCACCGCGCCTGTCTGACGGCATCCGTCTGACACCGCAGGTGCTCGAGGCCATCGCGCCGCTCGACGACGTGCACCGGCAGATCGTCGTCGCGGCCGAAGAGGCTCGCCATCGCGCCGAAAGCGCGAACGTGGCGAAGCTGGAATGGCTGCGCGCCATGTCGCACGAATTGCGGACGCCGTTGAACGCGATCGGCGGGTTCGTTCAACTGCTCAAGTCGGGGGCGCGCGGCGATGTGCCCGACGCGATGCGCGGCGACCTCGATCGCATCGAGCGCAATCAGCGGCACATGTCCGCGCTGATCGACGACGTCCTGCAGTTCGCTCGGCTCGACGCGGGACACGTGCGGTTCGACATCGGATGCGTGCCGGTGTCGCGGCTGCTGCTCGACCTGCACGACTACATCCCGCAGGACGAGAAGGCGCGGGGACGCACACTGCTGGTGCGTCGCTCCGACGACGGTCTCGCGGTGCTGGCGGACGAGGACAAGACACGCACCATCCTGCTGAACCTCGTCACCAATGCATTGAAGCACACGCCGGTGGACGCGCGCATCGAGGTCGGCGTCTCGTCGCAGATCGGTGACTGGGTGAATCTCGCCGTGACGGACGACGGCCCCGGCATCCCGCCCGAGCGCCTGGTGCGCATCTTCGAGCCGTTCTTCCAGGCGGGCGGCTCCCTCAACCGTCCCACCGACGGTCTCGGACTCGGCCTCACCATCGCGCGCGAGCTCGCGCGCGGCATGGGCGCAGAGCTGAGCGTGACGAGCACGCTCGGGAAAGGGACGTCGTTCGTGCTCTCGCTGCGCCGATTCGCCTAACCCTGCGAATCCAGCTCGGCGTCGGTGACCTCGCGGACGTCCATGACATCCGGCGGCGTTCCAGTGGCAATGCCGCGCGCGATCTCGAACAGCGCGAGCGGCTTCGGCTTGTTCTTCTTCCCATAGATCGCGGTTTGCGCATCGACGAGCATGAGGGCGTAGCGCGGGTCGTCGGGTCCCGCGTCCTTCTCGCCGCCCTCGTCGCCGAACCATGCCTTCCAATCCTTCCGGTACAGCTCGTGGATGAGCGCGCGATCCTGGGAGATGCGCACGGTGCCGCTCACCGATACCCACTCCCAGGTCTTCGTGTTGACGTACGCGAGCGAGACGTGTGGATCGAGCTCGAGTTCGTCGATCTTGGCGCTCTCGATGTCGGTGACGAACCAGAAATCGGCGCCGGGCCGGTGCTCCTGCGTTCCCATCGGCCGGGAGACGAGCGCGCCATCCGCGCGACGCGTGGTGACCATCGCGACCTCGATCCCTTCGACGAGCTTGTAGAGGTCGTCGATCTTCTTCCGTACGGGAACTTCACGATCCATCTCGTCTTCCATGCGCATCGTCGACTCCGGCTTCGTGGACGTGTCCGGCATCGCAGGACTCATTCCCGATGCGCCATGTGTCGTCGACTGGCTGTATCGTGGTTTCTGGGATCTACAGTTTGTTCTCGGATACGGCCGAAACGCCGGATGACGGCGTGCCGGCAGGGATCGCGACCGACAGGTTGACGCTGAAACCACGCGGAAAGAACGGAACCAGCGTCGTTTCCGCGTTCTCCGCGCTGTTTCCGTGTCTACCCGTCGGTCGCGATCTCGCCTGCTCGGCGTTTTGACAGACAACGCTCCAGTTCGGGCAGCCCGGCGCCAAGTGCCCGGAGCGCGACCATCATGTGGTAGTAGAGATCCGCGGCCTCGCTCACGGCGCGGTCGCGGTCGCCGTCTGCGCACGCGGTCACGAGCTCCGCGCACTCCTCACCCAGCTTCTTGAGCCTGAGATTGCGATCGTCGAGGAGACGACGCGTATAACTCGTGATCGGCTGGCCGGACTCGGCGCGCGCGCGAACGGTCGTATCGAGCGCGCGCAACGTCGGCTCAGGCGCGCCAGCGAAGCAGCTGTCACTTCCGGAGTGACAGGCAGGACCTGCGGGCTCCACGAGCGCGAGCAGGGCGTCGCGGTCGCAGTCCTCGTGGAGCGCGACGACGCGCTGGACGTTGCCGCTCGCGGCGCCTTTGTGCCACAGACCGCGCGTGCGTGAGCGGTAGTGCATCTCGCCGGTGGCGAGCGTCCGCTCCAGCGCCTCGCGATCCGCGCGCGCGACCATGAGCACGATACCAGTCGATGCGTCCTGCGCGACGACGGTCACGGTGCCCCCGTCCTTCGCGAAGTCCAGCGTCTCGAGATCCAGCGTCGCGCTCATGTGCGGCTTTCCGGCACGCGCAGCACACGCCGGGCTTCCGACGCCAACGCTCCATTTGTCGCCACGATGCCGTCGCCGAACGCGGTGACCCGACCGTTCCAATCGGTGATGATGCCGCCTGCTTCCATGATCACCGGGATCAGTGCAGCCGCATCCCAGGGCGTCATCTCCGGATCCACCATGACCTCGGCGCGGCCGGTCGCGACGCACAGATAGCCATAACAGTCGCTCCATCCGCGCGCGATGTCCGCCCGCGACGCGAGCTCGCGCCAGAGGGCGCCGCGATCGGCATGCTTCGCGAAGCGGTGATCCGTCGTGAGCACCGCGGCGTCGCCGAGGTTGTCGATCGTCGATACGCTCGCGCGCGACTCGTTCCACCAGCACCCCTGGCCGACGGCAGCGCAGACAAGCTCCTTCACGGCGGGGCAGTAGATCGCGCCGGCGAGAATCTCTTCGTCGCGGGCGACGGCCACGAGCGTCCCCCACAGCGGCACGCCGCGCATGAAGCTCTGTGTGCCATCGATGGGATCGATGATCCAGCGCAGCGCGGCTTCGGGGCGTGTGGCGCCAAGCTCTTCGCCGAGTATTCCATGGTCCGGGAACCGGCGTTCGATCCAGTCGCGCGCCTTCTGTTCGGCGATGCGGTCCGCCTGCGTGACAGGTGAGCCGTCCTTCTTTCGCTCGAAGGCGATCGAGGGACGATACAACGAGAGCGCGGTGTCGCCGGTGAGACGCGCGACGTCGGCCACCGCCTGGAGCAGCTGCGAGGGACTGATCATGCTGCCGTCCGAACCAGGATGCCCGCCGCGTCCATGGCTCGTTTGATGTCGGCCACCGAAGTGACGCCGTCGTGCAGGATTCCGGCGACGAGCGCGGCATCAGCACCGCCGGCGGTGAGCGCGTCGACGACATGCGCCGCGTTGCCGGCGCCCCCCGAGGCGACGACCGGCACGCAAACCGCAGCCGCGACCGCGCGCGTGAAGTCGAGGTCGTAGCCGATGCGCTGGCCGTCGCGATCGATGCTGGTGAGCAGGATCTCGCCGGCGCCCAGGTC
>JBOHTL010000157.1:0-4634 GCA_050733735.1 Gemmatimonadaceae bacterium | reverse complement strand
GTCGAAGGTCGTCTCGGTGCGGGCGGTTTCGCGGTTGTGTTTCAGGTGCGTGATGTCCACCTGAAGCGGAAGCTCGCGGTGAAAGTGCTGTCCCCGGACGTCATCGCGTCGCATTCGGTGCTGGAGCGCTTCCGTCGCGAGGCGGAAACCGTCGCGCAGCTCTCCCATCCGCACATCGTGAAGCTCCACTTCATCGGCCAGAAGGACGATCTCGTCTATCTGGTCATGGAGATGATCGACGGCGGGAGTCTCGCGGACCGTCTGCAGCGCGAGCAGATGCTCCCCATCGACGCCGCCGCCCGAATCCTCGGGGAAGTGGCGAGCGCCCTCGCGCACGCGCACAAGCGCGGCGTGGTGCACCGCGACATCAAACCGCAGAACGTGCTGCTCGATGCCGAGAGCGGTCGAGCGATGGTCACCGATTTCGGCATCGCGCGAACCGCGGAAGGGGGATCGCTGACCGCGACCGGGATGGTCGTCGGCACGCCGGCCTACCTCAGTCCCGAACAGGTAACGGGCGAAGCGTCCGATCACCGCGCGGACATCTACGCGCTCGGCGTGATGGCATACGAGATGATCGCGGGCCGCGCCCCGTTTACGGGTCCCACTCCCACAGCGGTGCTCATGAAGCGTCTCGCGGGACCGCCGGAACCGCTGCGGTCGATTCGCAAGGAGGTGCCCGTGGCGCTCGAGGAACTGGTGGACGCCTGTCTCGCCACGAATCCTGAGGAGCGCATCCAGAGCGCGGCGGATATCGCGCGCGCGCTCACGGGACACTCGCCCGTGTCCGGCGCGCACACCACGTCGACGCGGTTGCCGCTCCCGCGGCGTGCCTCGAAGAAATCGAACGCCGGCATGATGGGATTGGCGGCTGGCATCATCCTGGCCGCGGCGATCGCCGCATATGTCGTGGCGACGCGCGACACCGCGGGGGAAGGGCAGACAGTGGTGCTACGCCCCGCCGTCGACTCCGGGATGGTGCTCATTGCGGCAGGGACGTACACGATCGGCAGTGACGACGGCCCCGAGAGCGTTCGTCCCGCGCATCAGGCGGCGCTCGAGGCGTTTGGCATCGAGGCAACGGAGGTCACCGTCGCGGACTTCGGCCGCTACCTGCGGGCGCGCGGCCTGCCGGCGCCCTGGGGTGGGGCGACGATGCCCGACAGCGCGACGCCGGTGACGGGCGTTCTCTACGCCGAGGCGATGAACTACTGCGCCTGGCGGCATCCGGACGGCGGACGCCTGCCGAGCGAGGAAGAGTGGGAAGCCGCCGCGCGCGGCACTGCGGGACGCGCCTATCCCTGGGGGAACGCGTGGAACGCCAACGCGGCGAACACGCAGACTTCGAATCGTGGCCGGCCGGCGCCCGTCGGCAGCTATCCGGAAGGTCGCACCCCGGAAGGCGTGCACGATCTGATCGGCAACGTGTGGGAATGGACGGCGTCGGCGTACCGCTCGTACGGTGACTCGACGACCGGCGTTACGCCGTACTACGTGATTCGCGGCGGCGGGTACAACGCCCTCGATCGGGTTTCGACTGCGACGTTTCGCGGCCAGATGCCCGCCGTTACGGAGCGCGGCAATCTTGCGGCGACGGGCTTTCGCTGCGCGATGCCCGCGCGGAACTAGTCGCGCGGCGAAACGCCCAGGGCTGCTCGAGCGCGCTTCGCCCGATCGAGCAGCGGCATGAGCGCCGGATCCGGACGCTGCCAGAGGGCGATGAATCGATCGTACCAGAGTGCGGCTTCCTGTCGTTGACCCAGCGCCGCGGCCAACTCGGCGCGCGTCAGCATGGCGCGCGGCACGAGAACGGCGTTGCTTTGTCCGACGACCTCTCGATTCGTCAGCCAGGTGTACGTGATGGCCGTATCGAGCATGCGTTGCAGCAGTCGCAACGCAGCGGCACTGTCACCGGCCGCGAGGTACGCTTCCGCCGCGATGTAGGAAAGCCCGCTGTCCGGCATCAACGCGGCTACGAAGACGCTCGACAACGAGTCCAGTTGTCGCGCGATCCCGGGAAGAGAGGCCGTGTGACCGCGCGCGACGGCGAATCCGGCGGCCAGGAGCGGACGCTCGAGAGAAGGATCCACGTCGGGCCACCGTAGGCGCGGCGTCCGGAAGTCGAGGCCGAGACTCGACGAAATGGCCAGCGTGGCGGGAACTGGTCCGCCAGCGGCGATCCCCTCGGCAAACGCGGCCGAGTCCACCGCGGCCATGCTATCGCCCGCGACGCCCAGAATCATCCGGGGCACCATGCTCCGCCGCTTCGTGCGGGCGGGCCCCATTCGCCCGCTCCGCGCGAGCAACGAATCGTACTCGTGGAGCCGACCGAGCACGGGCGCCACCTGAGCGAGGAGGCCGGGAGCGTCGGGCACCGCGCGGAGAGAGTCGTACAGCACGTTCGCCTCGGCTCCGCGCCATTGTCGCACGGCCAGCTCGAAGCGATATAGGCCGGCGAGCCAGTCGGAGGTCGTGCCATCCGGCCTGCGTGCGGACGCGAGCACGCGTTCAGCCGCGGCGAGCTCTCCCGCCGCGAAATAGGTGCTGGCCAGCGCAATGTGCGCGCGATTCTCGCTCGGGCTGGATCCCACCCACTCCTCGGCAATCCGGCGCGCGATCGAGCTGTTGCGTCGTCTGGACTGAGTCCTTGCGTACTCGACGAATTGCGCACGAACGGCCGCGGAATCGCTCGCAGGAACAGGCGTCATGACCAGCGAATCGCCGGCATTCAGAGCGAATCCGACGTAGCCGGTGCACGGCTGACCGGGGGCAGGGCAGTACTCTCCGAACCGCGTCTGCCACTGAAACGCGTCGACAAGGTGCTGGTACGCGAGGTGAAAATTCGGCTCGAACTCGAGCGCGCGGCGGAAGGCATGTACCGACGCGTTGAATTCGCCTCGGAACCGCATGCGTGAGGTATCGGCTGGCACGCGCTGTACGTTGACGTCGTGGTACTTGCAGTCGCCGAGGCCGTACCACGCATCCACGTCCGACGAATCCGACGCCAGCAGCGCCGAAAACACCTGGCACGCATTGTCCCGCTGTCCGCGTTGGTGCCACAGGTGACCCGTGATCAGCTGCCGCTCGCGCTCGGGCAACGACTCGGACAGGCGCGCGGCGGCCTCGATGTGCGCGCGCGTCCCTGCGCCACCGTCCCAGCCGTTCACGACCGTCATCTTGTAGTGCGCCAGCGCGAACGTGGAGTCGAGTTCGAGCGCTCGCATGAGTGCGCGTCGCGCGTCGCCGATTCGGAAATTGTTGAGCGCTGCCACTCCTCGGAGGTATTCCTGGTACGCGGCGATGCTGTGCGTGCCGACCGAACCGACATTCACGCCGGCCGGAGCCGCGACGTTCAGCACTTTCTCAGCGAGCCGTCCGAACATCGGCAGGACGGAATCCGCGACCGTCGTCTCTTCCGTAACCGATCGTATGCGCCGACCGGTGGCCACGTCGTACACCTTTGCGGTCACCACCGTACGGCTGCCAAGGCGGATGACGTCTCCCATCACGAGGCGTCCGGCGCCGGCACGTTTGGCGACCGTGATCCCCGTGCTCAGCGCGATAGTCGGCGCGTTCACGGCAGGCAGGTCGCGCATCAGGTCGGCGACACGCTCATCGTCCACCACGCGCACGTCGTTCCATCGCGACATCCCGAGGTACAGCAGATTCACCACGCCCGAGCGCAGCCACTCGATCTCCGCGTTCCTGGTGACGTTGTCGAATGGCACGATGATCCACGCGCGCGGATCGATCGGCGGCCTCGCGCGTCTCGTCGGTGTCGATGGCACGACTGCGCTCCGGCAGGGAGGGGGCGAGCCGTCGGGACATTGGGCCGCCGCCGCCGCCGGCGCTGCGGCAAGCAGGGCAGCGAAAACCACCCGCCGGGACATCACGATCCGCCCAGGGCCGCGCGTACCCGACGCGCGCGCTCCACGACGGGCTGGAACTCGGGATTTGCCGTCGACCACGCCTCGAGGAACCGGTCGTACCAGAGGCGCGCCTCGTCACGATGGCCACGCGCCGCCGCCAGGTCCGCTCGCAGCAGCATCAGGCGCGGAGCGAACGCCGCAGCGGTAAAGCCCTGACTGTTGAGCGGGAAATAGGCCGCGAGCGGCGCGACGCTGTCGATCGCGAAGCGCACGATCCGCAGCGCCGCGGTCGTGTCGTGAAGGGCCAGATATGCGTCTGAAGCGACCACCGCATAGACGGTGTCGGAGTTTCCCGTCGCGACGATTGTTCGAAGAATCGAATCGAGGGCGTTGGCGGCGCGCCGCAGCGCGGCCGTATCGCCGCGGGACAGCGCGAGGGCGGGGCGGAGCTTCGCGTCGCGCACCGTCGAGTCGAGCGCCGGCCACGAAGCGCGCGGCATCCGGAGCGCGAACATCAGCGACGCTCCGATGCTCGTGGTTGCCGCGGCGGTTCCGCGCTGGGCCGCGACGCGATCGAAGTTGTCCCGCTCGTTGGCGGCGAGACTGTCGTGGACAGGCCCGCCAAGCGCCGCACGAATGGCGCGCTGCTGGTACGTGATGACCGCCGCAGGCGCATTTGCCGCGGTCATGCCGCGCAGCAGGAGGGAGTCGAATTCCACCATCCTGCCGAAGATGGGGCCGTAGCCAGCGATCGCGTTGCCGATG
>JBOHTL010000156.1:0-3264 GCA_050733735.1 Gemmatimonadaceae bacterium | reverse complement strand
CGAGACCGCCGTCGCGTCCGCACCCTTCGATACGAGATAGAGGATCATCTCGTTGTCGCCGCGTGAAGCGGCGTGGTGCAATGGGGTCATGCCGTTCGCGTCACGCTGGTTGACGTCGGCACCCAGCTCCTCGACCAGATATTTGATCGCGGGCATCCAGCCGTCCGGCACATGGCGGTGGGAGTTCCCGGCAAAGCCATTGCCGTACCCGACGCCCGCGGCCGCGTGAATGGGGAACGTCCCGACCCCTGCAGGAACGGCCTTCGCGGCCGAATCAATCTCTGGCGTCGCGGCCACCAGGGCAGGTCCACGACCTCCGCGTCCGCCGCCACCCCCGCCCCCTCCTCCTTCGCGGCCTTCGCCGCCTTGACCGCCACGTGGTGTACGCTGCGACGGCAGGGAATGGTCCGCGCCGTGCTTGACGAGCAGGCGCATCGCGTCGAGGTCCAGCGCGTACGCAGCGCGCCAGAATGCCGTCGTGCCCTCGAGATTTTCCAGCCCGCAATTGCCGCTGCCGCAGTTGTTGTAGGCGAAATACCAGAGATGCTGTGTGATGCGCGCGTTCGGGTCGCCGCCAGCGACGAGCAGCGCCTCCAACAGCGCCAGGTGCGTCGTCTTCTGGAACTCGGCGGCGTGTGGCTGCGGATACCGCGATCGGGGACGCCACTGCGTGTTGACCACGGCGTACAACGGCGTTGCGCCGGCAGTGCTCGCGACGTTTGGGTCGGCGCCGCGCTTCACGAGCGTCATCGCGACGTCGAAGTGGCCGTTGATGGCAGCAAGGAGCAGCGGCGTGGTGCTGTCGGTATGAGACCGAGCGTCGATGCTCGCGCCGCCGTCGAGGAGCGCCAGTACCGCCGCGTGGTTTCCCTGGCGCACGGCATGATGCAGCGCGGTAAACCCTCCGACGCCACCCACCGACGCGGCGAAGCCGGGAACGCCGCCGTTGATCGTATCCACTTCCTCGGTCACCGGCCCTTTCGCCGCCGCCGCGGTCGCGTACACCGCGCGTCCCGAGTCGATGGCTGCCTGGATCTGCTCCGGCGTGAACGGTCCCTTCGGTTGTGGCGGGTTCCGTCGGGCCGGCGCGGCAGCGCCCGCGCTCTGTGTCTGTACCGAGGCGGTATCGCGGTGCCGCTCGGGCTCGAACGCAACGAGCACCGCGTTGCGCTTCCGCGTTGCGGCCTGCTCCACCGCGGCCGCCTCGGTGAGGTTCATGACGCTGGTGTGGAGATTCGGATCCGCGCCCGCCTTCAGGAGAACGCGAATGGCGTCCGCGCGATCCTTGGCCGCGGCGAAGACGAGCGGCGTCTGCCCCCACTCCGGCTCGCGCGCGTTGACGTCGGCGCCGCGAGCGATGAGCGCCGACACCGACGCCGCGTTCCCGGATGCGGCGGCGAAGTGCAGAGCGGTCGCTCCTGTGCGCGTCAGCGACTTCGCGTCACTGCCGGCATCGAGGAGCGCTGCCACGACCGCCGCATTTCCCGTCTTCGCCGCAAGGTGCAACGGGGTGTAGTCCCCGATGCGCGTCATAGCCCGCACGTTTGCCTTCGCCTTGAGCAGCACCATCGTCATGGCCGAGTCACCACGCTCGGCGGCCCAGTGCAGCGCGGTCATGCCGTCGCCCTGCGCCGTGTTCACATCCGTGCCGCGTCCGATGAGCACGCGCAGCGTCACGAGATCTCCCTTCATCGCGGCGTCGGCGACTGGCGCAGGTTCGGCGAGCAGAGAGAGCGCAGCGAGCGTCACAAGGATCATCGAAGTCTCCTGTCAAACCGACACTGCGAACTCGCCGGTACTGTCTCCGAAGCCCGGCACGCCGTCCAGACCCAGCCTGTGCATCAGCGACAGCATCACGTTCGCCATCGGCGTTCCATCGGGTGCCTTGAGATGCAGGTTCCCCTGAAGAATCCCGTTGCCGCCGCCCATGAGCAGCAGCGGACAGCGCCGGTGATTGTGGATGTTGCCGTCCGCCATCGGCGAGCCGTACATGATCACGGTCTGATCCAGGAGGCTGCGATCGCCGTCCATCGTGTCGTGCAGCTTCTCCAGGAAGTACGGCAGCATGCTCACGTGGTACCGGTTGATCAGGTTGAAGTCGAGGATCGCCGACTCGCGGCCGCCGTGGTGCGATGCCGGATGGAATCCCTTGTTCGTCCCGCTTTCTGGATACGACCGGTTGGACGCGTCGCGACCCGTCTTGAACGAGATCACGCGCGTCATGTCGGATTGCAGCGCGAGCACCTGCAGGTCGAACATCAGCTGCATGTGTTCGGCGAATGAGTCCGGCACGCCGACGGGCGCCTCGGGAATCTCGCGCGTCTCGCCGCTCGAGTTGCGCGATTCCACCGCCTGGATGCGGCGCTCCAGCTCGCGGATGTCCTCCAGATACTTGTCGAGCCGCTGCTGATCCGACGGGCCGAGGCTGCGCTTGATGGCGCGCGTCTCGCCGGTGATCCAGTCGAGGATGCTCTGGTTCGCCTTGCGACGCGACATCCGGTCCGCGTTGTCCTTGCCCGCGCCGAAGAGGAGCTCGAACGCCGCGCGCGGGTTGCGGATCATTGGAAGAGGCTCGCTGGGGCTGGCCCAGCTGATCGTGTCGGTGTAAGCGCAGGCGTAGTTGTAGTAGCAGCCGCCTGCCTGGTCGAGATTCTCGATGCACAGCTGCATCGACGGCAGCGCGGTGTCGCCCGCGATGCGGCGCGCCACGAGCTGGTCCATCGACGTTCCGACGAACAGGTCGGAGCCCTGCGTCTGCTTGGGATGCGACTGCGTGAGGAACACCGCGCTCGCGCGGAAATGGTCGCCGCCGATCTCCGAGGTCGAGTAGGCCTCGGCCATCGCCACGTCGGTGTTGCTGACAATCGTCAGGTCGTCGCGGAATGGCTCGAGCGACTGCAGACTGCCGGCCGACAAATCGAAATCACGCCCGACGGCGGCCGGCGACCAGAGATTCTGCTGAAGGCCGAATTTCGTGCTGCCGGCCGCGCCGTGCACGTTCTCGATGCAGACCAGACGCGCCTTCCCCTTGGACGTCGCCTGCGCAAAGGCCGGGCGCACGGGCACCATGGCCTCGAGCAGCGGCAACGCCACCGTCACTCCAAGTCCCTTCAGCGCCGTCCGGCGGGAGAGGTGTTTGCCGGTGATGAACATCGTGTTCTGCCTCCTCATGTCCTTAGCGTAGAGCCGAGATCGTTTACTGGCGGTGGCGGCCGTCGGCGCTGGTCTCGGTGACCTCCGGCCCGCTCATGCGAAACGCCGGAC
>JBOHTL010000155.1:0-11078 GCA_050733735.1 Gemmatimonadaceae bacterium | reverse complement strand
GTCGAGCCGAATTCACTGCGCAACTCCGTTTCGATCGAGCCACAATACGGACACCGAACCGCGGGGCGTCTCCGCCCGATACTGACGAGCGCGTCGTGGTCGGCCGGACTCGGCGGAGCAATGCCGTATGCGCGCAGCTTCTCACGAGCGTCGGCCGACATCCAGTCGGTCGTCCATGCGGGCGTATAGCTGACGTTGACTGTGACAGCGGCGGCATCGCGCGCGAGCAACGCCTGCTCGATGTCCCGCTCGATCACGCGCATGGCTGGACATCCGGAGTAGGTCGGCGTGACGGTGACGGTCACGCGCCCCTCGTCGACCTGGACGTCACGCACGATGCCGAGCTCCACGACGCTCAGGACCGGCACTTCGGGGTCCATGACCTCACTGAGCACCGCGTATGCCTGTTCTCGCGTGAGGAGTGCCGCGGCGCGCATCACCACGTTGCTCCGGGATGTTGCCGCTGCAGCACCTGCATCTCGCCCAGCATGTGGCCGAGGTGCTCCGTGTGGCGGCCCTGACGTCCACCGCGCTGCATCCATTTCACTTCGGGAACCTGGATCCCGGCTCGCTGCAACACACTCAGCACCTGGTCCGCCCACGGCCGCTCGAGTGTGGAGCTGTCGACCGCGATCTTCGTGAGGCGTCGCTCGAGATCGTCGCCGAGAAACAGCTCTCCAGTGTAGCGCCACACGTCATCGACCGCCGTCTGCAGTCGGCCATGACTCTCGTCGGTGCCGTCGCCGAGCTTGAGAATCCATTCACCGCTGTGACGGACGTGGTACTTCGCTTCCTTGTGCATCTTCGCCGCGATGCCGGCGAGATCGTTCTGCGCGCTCTGTCGCAGCGCGTCCGCCTGCAGCAGTGCATACGTGCTGAAGAGGAATTGCCGCGCGATGGTAACCGCGAAGTCGCCGTTCGGGAGCTCGACCAGAAGAGCGTTGCGGTAGTCGATGGCATCGCGCAGATATGCGAGCGCGTCGGCGTCGCGCCCCTTGCCCTCCATCTTCGCGGCGAGCGTGAGCAGCAGGTTGGCCTGGCCGACGAGATCGAGGGCGATATTCGCCAGCGCGATGTCCTCCTCCAGGATCGGTGCGTGACCGCACCATTCCGACAGCCGATGACCCAGCACCAGCCGGTCGTCGCCGAGCCGCAGCAGGTACTCGACGAGATCCTGCTTCATAGACGGACGCCGCGCGGCACCTTGTAGAACTGCGGATGCCGGTACGGCTTGTCGTTTCCCGGATCGAAGAAGGGGCCCATGTCTTCCGGCGTCGACGCGGTGATGACATTCGAGGGAACCACCCAGATGTTGTTCCCCTCACCCCGCCGGGCGTATACGTCCCGCGCGTTCTGCAGCGCGTGCTCGGCGTCCACCGCGTGCACGCTGCCGACATGTTCGTGCGGCGCCGCGTCGCCCGGCTGCATGAACACCTCCCAGAGCGGCCACTGAGAATCGGGGTTCTCGGCCCCGGCGCTGCGCGCCGGGTGGGTTCTCGGCTCTCGGCCGTCGTCGCTCATGCCGCTTCGGTGCGCCCGGCCGCGCGCTTCCGGGCATGCGCGGACGCCGCTTCGCGCACCCACGCGCCGTCGGCGTGCGCCTTGTTGCGTGCGGCCAGGCGTTCGCGATTGCACGGACCGTCCCCCTTCACGACACGCCAGAACTCGTCCCAATCGATGGGACCGATCTTCCAGTTCTGCGTCGATTCGTCGAAGCGCATCTGAGGATCGGGAATCTCGAGCTCGATCGCCTTGGCCTGGGCGACCGTGAGGTTGATGAACCGCTGACGCAACTCGTCATTGCTTTTCCGCTTCACTCCCCAGCGGGTCATCTCCTCCGAGTTCGGCGAATCCTTGTCGTGCGGACCGAACATCATCAGCGATGGCCACCACCAGCGATTCAACGCATCCTGCGCCATGCGATGCTGCTCCGGCGTTCCACCGGCGAGCGTCATCATGATCTCAAAACCCTGCTTCTTGTGGAAGTTTTCTTCCTTGCAGATACGGATCATGGCGCGCGCGTATGGCCCGTATGACGCCTTGGCGAGCATCGTCTGATTCACGATCGCCGCGCCGTCGACGAGCCAGCCGATCGCGCCAATGTCGGCCCAGGTGAGCGTCGGATAATTGAAGATGCTCGAGTACTTCGCGGTGCCGTTCAGCAGTTGCAGAATGAGCTCGTGTCGGTCCACGCCGAGCGTCTCGGTGCCGCAGTAGATGTAGAGACCGTGTCCCGCTTCGTCCTGCACCTTGGCCAGCAGCCCCATCTTGCGTCGCAGCGTCGGCGCCCGGGTGATCCAGTTGCCCTCGGGGAGCATTCCGACAACCTCCGAATGCGCGTGCTGCGACATCATCCGGACGAGTTGCTTCCGGTACCGCTCGGGCATCCAGTCCTTCGGCTCGATCGTCTCGCCGCGTGCGACACGGGCCTCGAACTCGGCGACGCGAGCCGGGTCGTCGATATGCGTCTGGGCCTTGTCCATGCTCGGAATCTATTGGTACACAGCGAGTTATGGCAATTCTGCGACACAGTGCCTACTGTCCTGACCCATGAGCGCGGACACGAACGATTCAAGACACGAAGGCAGCGTCTCGGTGGAGCTGAAAGACGCTACAGCGATCGTGAAGTTCGGCCATCCCAAGAGCAACTCCCTCCCCGGCACACTGCTGCGAAAACTGGCGGAGGAGATCACGCGCATCGCGGGAAATTCGGGGATCAAGGTCATCGTCCTGCGAAGCGAAGGGACGGGGGCCTTCTGCGCCGGCGCATCGTTCGACGAGCTGAAGGCGATTTCTGACGCGACCGGCGGACGCGACTTCTTCAGCGGATTCGCGAACGTGATTCTGGCAATGGTGCATGCGCCGCAATTCGTGGTTACGCGAGTGCAGGGCAAGGTCACGGGTGGAGGCGTAGGGCTCATCGCCGCATCCGACTACTGCATCGCCGTGAAGGACGCCTCGCTGAAGCTGAGCGAGTTGGCGATCGGCATCGGTCCCTTCGTGATCGGACCGGTCGTGGAAAGGAAAGTCGGACGTGGTCCCTTCCACGCCATGTCCATCGATGCCGACTGGCGCGACGCGTCGTGGGCCGAGCGCCATGGTCTGTATTCACGCGTCGTGGACGACGCGAAATCACTCGACGAGGCACTCGACAAGCTGATCGCGTTCCTGTCCAGCGCGAATCCGGAGGCGATCCGTCAGCTCAAGCACGTCTTCTGGAGCGACGTCGATGACTGGCCCGCGCTTCTCGAGAAACGCGCCGCGATCAGTGGAGCGCTGGCGTTGAGCACCCACACGCGCGCGGCGATCGAGAAATTCGAGCGCCGGCCGGGGTGAAACCACAGAGGCCACAGAGAGCACGGAGGCGAATAGCAAGACCAGCTCCTTTGTGCCCTCTGTGTCCTCCGTGGTTCCGCAACGGGGTGGACCCGACTACGCAGCTTTGGCGGCCGCCTGTTTCACAAGCTGCGTATCGATGGACACCTTCACTTCGTCGCTCACCAGCACGCCGCCGGTCTCCAGCGCGGCATTCCAGTTCAGGCCGAAGTCCGACCGATTGAACCTGCCCGTGGCGCTGAACGCGACCTTCTGGTTCCCCCAGGGGTCGATACCCGCGCCTTCTTCCGCGACGATAAGCGTCACGGGACGCGTGACGTCCCTGATCGTGAGATCTCCGGTCAGCTTATAGCCGTCGCCAGTGCGCTCGACGCTGGTGCTCTTGAAACGCAGCTCTGGATGCGTCTCGACGTCGAAGAAATCCGGTGACCGCAGGTGGCCGTCGCGCTGCTCCGAGCGTGTGTCGATGCTGGCCGTCTTGATCGTCACATCGACGCTCGGCTGCCCGTTCTCGGAAATGCTGAGCGTGCCCTGCAGGTCGCCGAAACGGCCCTTCACCGTCGAGATCATCATGTGGCGTACGGCGAACTCCACGTTGGAGTGCGCCGGATCGATCGTGTATGTGCCTTTCGGAATCGTGTTCATCGTGTGCTCCTGTGTCTGGTAATCTTTGTGGTTGAATTCTTTGTACTGAGATAGTTGGGCGCAGCTTCGCGCTTTTTCACGTTCATCGCTCTTCAGGTCGCCGCCGCCCTGTGGCCGAGCTTCCGCAGCAAGTCGGTAATCTCGTCCTGTTCGCGGCCATTCAGCGCGGACATGGTTTGCTCGATATGGGCAGCGATCGCCGGGAAAATCTGGCCGACGAGCGCCTCACCCTTTCCGGTGAGCGCGGCATACCGTGCGCGGCGGTCGGTCGCGCACTCCCGCCGTTCCACCAACCCCTTGTCGGCGAGGCGGTCGATCGCGTATGTAACCCCGCCGCTCGAGAGCAGGATTTTTCGCTGAACGTCTCCGAGGAGCAGCGGCCCCTTGTGGTACAGCGCCTCGAGAATCTCGAACTCCGTCAGCGTCAGATCGTAGAGGTCCGCGTGCTCGTGGAAATTGCCCATCACCGCGCTCGCACACCGCTGCAAAACCACGAAGAGCTTCAACGCTCGTTCCTGGGACGTCGGTCGGCGTGTTGCGGTCGTTGGTGTCATATCTTGGTACTAAGATAATTAGTACTGAGATTTCGTCAAGCCCCGGCCCTCAGGCAGAGATTGCCTGCACTGCCTCCCCAAAGTCGATCTCGAAATCGCTGTCGATCATGCGTTTCGTCGCCTGGTATGCGGGCTCCTCCAGGTCAACTGCGGCTGCGACCAGACTGGTTACATCGAAGGGCACACCGTCGAGATCGGCCAGATACTCCTCCACGGCCGTGAGATACCCCATCATGCCACCAAGCTCGGTTGGACAATAAGACTTCCGCGCAGCGCGAAGGATCTCCGCATCACCGGGCTCCGGCATCACGAGGTTCTCCGATCCACACACAACCTTGAGCCGGCTGTTCGCCGCCGCGGCGCGCACGGACCCGGTGTCCAGCGATCCCCCTGAGGCAGTGACCACCAGCGCATCGACCGGCGTGGCCAGCAACGTCATCTTCTCGCCCGGCGGCCATGCCGTCACACCCAGCGTCTCGAGCTGTGCGCGTCGCTCCTGGCGAAGCTCGACCGCGAAGACCGGCGCTCCCTGCGCGCGCACCCGCTCCGCGATGTGCATGCCGATGTTCCCCGCGCCGATCAGGCCGATGGTCACACCCCTGAGTGACAGACCAAATGCGCGGAGCATTCCCACGAGGACGAAGTAGTTCCCTTCTCCCGTTGGTTTCGACGTGTCCGCGACCACACTGCCGCGGAATCCGCGATTGAGGTATTGCAACGATGTAGTTCGGCCGTCCGACATTGTGCCGTGGCCGAGGTCCTGACCCGTCGTGATGTGAATGCCGGCGGTGCGGTCGCAGTCCCGCAGGCACTCGATCGCGAAGTCGAGCAGATCGCGGTCGCGCGGCTGTCCAATGCGCGCATCCGGGGTTGGGAGCAGGACGCACTTGCCGCCGACGATGCGTTTGATGTCGCGTCGAGCCAGCGGGCCTCCGATGCCCATCAACCGCGACCAGTACACCTTTTCCTCCATCCCCATCGCGAGCTCGATCGCCTCGACGTCGGTGTCGAAGCCGCCCGCCGACGCACGTTCCTGGGGGACAATACGAAAACCGCCGAGCGAGAGCTTGGCGGATCCCGGCTCGGCGTGCGTGGCGATGGAGAGGCGCCATCCCGAAGGATGCTCGTATCGGTAGACCCAGGCTTCGGGACGCCTCGTCGCGCGCAGTTCTGGGACCAGCGCGGCGGAAGCCTCCGGGTCGATAACTGTCTTTTTCACCTACGACGTGGGCGGCGTAAAGCCTCCGCTGTCCGCATCGATCCAGCTGCGCTGGTATTTCGGATCCTCGAAGTCCAGCGCGGGTTTGGCCACGCGGAGGGGACGGAACGAGTCCATCATCACCGCCAGCTCGTTCGTTGCTTTGGCTCCGATCGATGCCTCGGCGCGCCCGGGATGCGGACCGTGCGGAATGCCGTCGGGATGATGTGTGATGCTCCCGAACTCGATGCCTTTGCGAGACATGAACTCGCTCGACGCATAGTACAGGACCTCGTCGCTGTCCACGTTACTGTGGTTGTACGGCGCCGGTACGGCCTCGGGATCAAAGTCATACGGCCGCGGACAGAAGGAGCAGACGACGAAACCATCGCCTTCGAAGGTCTGATGCACCGGTGGCGGCTGGTGGACGCGTCCGACGATCGGTTCGAAATCGTTGATGTTGAACGCCCATGGGTAGAAGTACCCGTCCCAGCCGACGACATCCATGGGATGGTGGTCCAGGATGATCTCGTTGAGACCGTCGTACTGCTTCACCACCAGCGGGAAGTCGCCCTTCTTGTCGATCGTCGTGAGGTTCGCCGGGCGTCGAATGTCGCGTTCAGAATAGGGCGCGCCTTCCTTCAACTGACCGAACTCGTTGCGATATCGCTTCGGCCAGCGGATGTGGCCACGGCTCTCCATGACGAGGAGTTTGTGGTCGACCCCCTTGTCCATGCGGAAGCGATGCAGGATGCCGCGATGGATGATGAGATAGTCGCCCTCCCGGTACGGAAGGTCACCGTACGACGACTCGAGCACGCCGCTCCCCTTGCTGACGTATACCAGCTCGTCGCCCTGGGCATTCCGGTAGTAGTGCTCGTCCTGTCTGGTCGGCTCCACGTAGAGCATCGCGATGTCCGCATTGAACAACATCGGAATGCGGTCGAGCGTCGGGCTGCCTCCCTTTTTCGCCCTGGAGGTGAGGAAGTGGCGATGTCGCAGCGTCTTGTCGGGATCGGGCTCGTAGCACGTCTCCTTGAGGCGCTTCACGGCTTTCACCATGGTCGGCGGATGCGCGTGATACAGCAGCGACGATGTGCCGGTGAACCCCTCGTGTCCGACGAGCTCCTCGTGATAGATGCCGCCGTCCTTCTTCCGGAAGGCAATGTGTCGCTTCCGGGGGATCTGTCCGAGGGTGTGGTAGATCGGCATGCTCAGAGATTACCGCGTGCTGCCTGTTCTCTCTCGATGGATTCGAAGAGCGCCTTGAAATTCCCCTTTCCGAAGGAGCGCGCGCCCTTTCGCTGAATGATCTCGTAGAACAGCGTGGGACGGTCCTGGACCGGTTTCGAGAAGATCTGCAGGAGATATCCGTCGGGATCACGATCCACGAGGATCCCCAGCGTCGCGAGCACGTCGACGGGTTCGTCGATCCTGCCCACGCGTGCCTGCAACTCCTCGTAGTACGTCGTCGGCACCGTGAGGAACTCGACGCCGCGGTCGCGCAGCGCCGTCACGGTGTGAATGATGTCGTCGGTCGCCAGCGCGAGGTGCTGAACGCCGGGCCCGCGGTAGAAGTCGAGATACTCCTCGATCTGCGACTTCTTCTTGCCTTTCGCCGGCTCGTTGATGGGGAACTTGATCCGTTCGTTCCCATTCGACATCACCTTCGACATCAGTGAGCTGTACTCGGTGCTGATGTCTTCATCGTCGAACGAGATGAGATTCTTGAACCCCATGACCTTCTCGTAGAACGCGACCCACCGGTTCATCTGGCCGAGCTCCACGTTGCCGACGCAATGGTCGACATACTGCAGGCCCGTCTCGCGCGGCTGATGGTGCGATTTCTTCTGGGCGAAGCCTGGCAGGAAGAGTCCCTTGTAGTTCCGGCGCTCCACGAGGGAATGGATCGTGTCGCCGTAAATGCCGATGGCGGCGATCACGACCTCGCCTGTCTCATCCCGCAGCACCGTCGGCTCCTGCACGCTGCGCGCGCCGCGCTCGAGCGCCTTCTTGTATGCGTTCCGCGTGTCTTCCACCCAGAGCGCGATGTCGCGCACGCCATCGCCGTGCGTGTGCGCGTGCTCCGCGATTAATCCCTCCGGACCGAGAGCGGACGTCAGGACGAACCGAATCTTGTTCTGGGTGAGCAGATACGAGACGCGGTCCCGCACACCTGTCTCGGGACCGCGATAGCCGACGAGCTGGAATCCGAACGCAGTCTGGTAGTAATGCGCAGCCTGTTTCGCGTTGCCAACGTGGAACTCGATGTAGTCGGTGCCGTTGATCGGGAAGACGTCGTGCGTCTCCGTCGCGTTGGGGAGAGTCGCGGTAGCCATGCTGTCTAATCTATTGCAACTCGGGCAGATCCCGGAACAGATCGAGCGCCTGCGGATTGGCGAGCGCATCCACGTTTTTCACCGCCCGTCCATGAATGACGTCGCGCACGGCGATCTCGGTGATCTTGCCGCTGATGGTGCGGGGAATGTCGGCTACCTGGATGATCTTCTTGGGTACGTGATGCGGGCTCGTGTTGTCCCGGATCTGCTCTCGAATGCGATCGCGCAGCGTGTCGTCCAACCGCTGACCCTCTCGCAGCCGTACGAAAAGCACGATGCGCGTGTCGCGTCCGAATTCCCCTTCGACGTCCTGCCCGACCACGATGCTCTCCACGATCTCCGGAAGCTGCTCGACCTCCCGGTAGATCTCCGCAGTGCCGATGCGGACCCCGCTGGGGTTCAGCGTGGCGTCGCTGCGTCCCTGGATGATCATCCCCTCGTGCACCGTCAGCTCGGCCCAGTCGCCATGGCGCCAGACATTCGGGAATCGCTCGAAATACGCCGCGCGATACTTGCTGCCGTCGGCGTCATTCCAGAACGACACCGGCATGCTGGGAAAGGGCGCCGTGCACACCAGCTCCCCCGGACGCCCTCGAATCGGCTGCCCGCTTTCGTCGAATACGTCGACCTTCATCCCGAGCCCGCGCACCTGAAGCTCGCCGCGCCAGACCGGGCCGATCGGATTGCCGAGCGCAAAGCAGGAGATGATGTCCGTCCCGCCGCTGATGCTGGAGAGTCGGAGATCGCGCTTCACCGAAGCGTAGACGTAGTCGAAGCTCTGCGGGGCGAGCGGACTTCCGGTCGAGAGGATGGCCTTCAGGGCCGACAGATCATGCGTCGTCACGGGACGCGCTTCCTCCTTCTCCGCGAGCGCGAGGAACTTGGCGCTCGTTCCGAAAGTCGTGATGCGCTCCTCCTGCGCAAGATCCCAGAGAATCGGGCGGCGGCGCAGCAAGGGCGCGCCGTCGTACAACACGATCGCGCATCCGACCGCCAGCCCTGAGACGAGCCAGTTCCACATCATCCAGCCGCACGTCGTGAAGTAGAACAGCCGGTCGTCGCGACGCAGGTCGCAGTGCAGCACATGCTCCTTGAGATGCTGGAGCAGCGTCCCTCCCGCACCATGCACGATGCACTTCGGCAGACCGGTCGTTCCCGACGAGTACATGATGTACACGGGGTGGTCGAAGGGCAGTCGCTCGAAGCGGAGCGGCGCATGCTGCGTGGCGCGGGGTGCGAAATCGTCCCACGCAACGGCGCCCCTGACGCCAGACAGGTCGAAGCTGCCGATGAGGTAAGGCACCACCACAACGCGACGGATGCCGGGGAGCCGCTCCACGATGTCCGTCATGCGTGACAGGCAGTCGATCGTCTTGCCGCTGTAGCGGTACGAGGCCGCACAGAACAGCACCTTCGGCTCGATCTGCCCGAACCGATCGAGCACGCCGTTCACACCGAAGTCCGGCGAGCAGGACGACCAGATGGCCCCGATGCTCGTGGCGGCCAGCATGGCGATCACGGTTTCAGGCAGGTTGGGCATGAATCCGACGACGCGATCGCCGACTCCTACTCCCTCGCGCCGTAGCGCCGCGGCAACCCGCGCTACATCGATATGCAGTTGAGCATAGGACAGCTCACGTTGTCGTCCCAGCTCGTTCCAGAAGACGATTGCCGGCCGGTCGTCGTGAAAACGCAGCAGGTTTTCCGCGAAGTTGAGGCGAGCGCCCGGGAACCAGCGCGGCCCTGACACGGGATCCGGTGGCGCGACGCGATCAGCGCCAATGACGACGCGGTGCCAGGGCTCGCGTCCATCGTGCTCATCGGCCAGGATACCGCAGAATCGCCAGACGGCTGGCCAGAATTGCTCTGGCGCCGCGACGCTCCAGGCGTAGAGCTCCTCGTATGTGAACGAGCCGATCCCCGCCATGAATCGCGTGAGGTTCGCGATTCTGATCTGATCGGGAGTCGGCTCCCACAGAGGCGACTCGGACACCGACGTTCGGGTTGCTACCGCTGCCAGTCTGCCGACTTGCGAGGAGGCACCTGGCACTCCGGCCACGACGACGCGCGTCCGATGAACGGGTTGACGACGGTCGCGCGCGTTCTGGAGATGGTGTCCGGATCCTCAGACGCGAGATATGCGAGCATCGCCGTGAGCACGACGTTGTTCCTGAGATCGTCGAACACGATCTTGTCGAACGTGTCGCGGTTCGTGTGCCACGTGTAGGTGCCGTACGCCCAGCTCAGTGAACCCAGACTGAAGGCCGGTGCTCCGTAGCACACAAAGGACGCGTTGTCGCTTCCGCCACCGGATGGAGCGCCGACGAATCCGAAGTTGATGTGGCGCGTGATGTCGCGTGGGACGCGCGCCAGCCACCCGGCCAGCTGTCCGGTGGCATCGACGAGTCCCGAGGCAGAGACGTTCACCACGCGCCCCGTGCCGTTGTCCTGGTTGAACAGCGCCTGCAACCCCTTCACGATCTCCGGATGGTCGGCCGCAAAGGCGCGCGATCCGATGAGTCCCTGCTCTTCACCGCTCCAGTGGCCGACCACGATCGTGCGCTTGGGATTGGGATAGACCTGACGCAGAATGCGCATCGCTTCGAGCATGACCAGCGTGCCCGTGCCGTTGTCCGTCGCGCCGCTCGCGCCGTCCCATGAATCGAAGTGGGCGGAGAGCATCACATACTCGTTGGGCTTCTCGGAGCCTCGGATCTGCGCGATGACGTTCGCGACGGGAACCTCACCAAGATCCTGCGCATCAGCGACCACGCGAACGACCGGGCTCTGGCGGTTTTCCGCAAGACGGAACACGAGACCATAGTCCTCGCAGCCGAGGTCGATGCTCGGGATCGTCTGGCCGAAGCGCGCGTTGAAGATCTTGTCGACGCCCCATCCCCGCGACCAGTTGTGGGTGAACAGCCCGCGGGCGCCCGCGGCGGCGAGCTTGAACGGGAGCGCGCGATTCGCGAGCGACGTGGTCGAATCGCCGGTGGCGCGCCTGAC
>JBOHTL010000154.1:0-2655 GCA_050733735.1 Gemmatimonadaceae bacterium | reverse complement strand
CCACGCGCCGTGGTCCGCGGGGGCATCGGCGTCTTCCAGAACGTGCCCGGCACCACCCTGATCGGAACGGCGCTCGACAACACCGGCCTGCCCAGCGCGGCGCAGCAGGTGACCTGTGTCGGAACCGCGTCGCCGATTCCCGACTGGGCGGGCTACGCGGCCGATCCGTCCACGATTCCAGCGGCGTGCGCCAACGGAACGACCGGAACTCCGTTCGCGAACCTGTCGCCGAACGTCACCGCGTTCAGCCGGGACTACGTGACGCCGCGCAGCGTGCGGTCCAACGTGAACTGGTCGGGGCCGATCCTGAACACCCGCTTCTCGACGTCGCTGGATCTCACGTACTCCCTGAATCTGAATCAGTCGAGCGTCATCGACCGCAACTTCCGGGGTGAGCCGCAGTTCGGTCTCCCGGACGAGCGCAACCGGCCGGTGTACGTCGACGAGACGAGCATCGTTCCCACGACGGGCGCGACGGCGTCGCAGAATGCGCAGTTCTCGCAGCGGTATTCGCGCGTGAACGAGCTGGTGTCCGACCTGAAGTCCGAGAGCTACCAGGGCACGCTGCGTCTGTCGCCCATGGCGTTCAGCTCTCGCTTCTCGTGGAGCGCCTGGTACACCCACACGGTTGTCCGCGAGCAGTTCCGCGGGTTCACGAGCACCGTCGGCAACCCCGTGGACGTGGCGTGGGGACGTTCGGCGCTGTCGCCGCATCAGATCGGCTACAGCCTGTCGTACAACTTTCTCGATTTCCTGCGGCTGAGCTGGTTCGGGCAGTTCCGGTCGGGGATGCGGTATACCCCGATGGTCTCGGGGGACATCAACGGTGACGGCAGCTCCAACGACCGCGCCTTCGTGTTCTCTCCGACCTCACTGGCCGCGCAGGACGATCCCGCGCTCGCGGAGGGGATGAGTGCGTTGCTTGCGTCGGGATCCACGAGCGCGCGCGAATGTCTCTCGAAGCAGCTCGGCAGCCTCGCCGCCCGGAACAGTTGCGAGGGACCGTGGACGTCGTTCGCCACGATGTCGTTCAGCTTCAATCCCGTGAAGCTGCGCATGCCGCAGCGCGCCACCCTTTCGTTCCAGCTCTCGAACCCCCTCGGCGCCGCCGATCTGTTGATCCACGGATCGAACAACCTGCGCGGGTGGGGCCAGATGCCGATCCCGGACCAGTCGCTGCTGTTCGTGCGCGGCTTCGACCCGGTACAGCAGCGGTACCGCTACGAGGTGAACCGGCGTTTCGGCGCCACCGATCCAGCCTTCAGTCAGTTCCGCGCGCCGGTGACACTCACCGCGCTCGTGCGGATCGACGTGGGACCGACGCGCGAGCGGCAGATGCTCACGCAGCAGCTGGACCGCGGCCGACGCCACGACGGCCAGAAGGCGCCGGAGATTCTGCTGCGCGCCATGTTCGGCGGCGGCGGCATCCCCAACCCGCTCGCGGCGATCCTGCGCCAGCAGGATACGCTCGGACTGTCCAGCACGCAGGCGGACAGCATCGCGACGATGAATCGCCAGTACATCATCATGCTGGATGGCGTCTGGTCACCGATCGTCCGCGAGTTCGCGGCGCTGCCGGACGACTACGACCACGACGCCGCCTATCACCGGTACGTGATGGCGCGCAGGCAGACCGTGGACACCATGCGGGCGCTCGCGCCCGCGGTGAAGGGGCTGCTCACCGACGAGCAGTGGCGCAAGCTGCCGTCATTCATCTCCATGTACCTGGACACCCGGTATCTCGCGTCCATCCGCTCCGGGACGGCCGGGCTTTCGACCGGCGCGTTCGGCGGCGGCTTCATGCCGATGGGGGGGGGCATCGAGGCCATGATGCACGGGGGCGGCGCGGGCAGCGGGGCTCGCGTCATCTTCCGGGTGCCTTGACGACCTCAATCCGACCATGCTGAAACGACTGCCAGTGTACTCGATCGTGGGGCTGCTCGCCGCGGTTGCATCCACCTCCGCCCAGCAGCGCCCCGAGATCCGACCGCTTGGCGCCGTCGTCGCCACGGCGACGGAGACGTTCGGGCCGCTCGTGTTCGTGCGTCACCTTCCCGGCGGCGTGCTCGTGAACGACCAGGCCAACCGCAGGATCGTGAAGCTCGACGAGCAGCTCGCCAATCCCGTCGTGATCGCGGACAGCACGCCCGCGACGGCGAACGCGTACAGCGGCCGCTCGGGGGCGCTCATCGCGTATCGGGGCGACTCGACGCTCTTCGTCGATCCGCAGTCGCTGTCGATGCTGGTGATCGACCCGCAGGGAAAGATTGGACGCGTGATGTCCGTGCCGCGTTCGCAGGACGCAATGGTGCTCGGAAACACGCCACTCGGCGGGGCAGCGTCCGACGGCGCGGGACGCCTGGTCTATCGCGGGTTCGCGATGCCGCGATTCAACATGCGTCGCGGGGCGGACGGACAGACGGCGATGCATGCGCCGGAGATGCCGGATTCGGCAGCGATCGTGCGGGTGGAGCTTGCGTCACGCCAGGTGGACACCGTGGCGTGGATCAAAATTCCGAACATCAAGATCAACATGGAGCGCGACACGCTCGGCAACATGCGCCCGCAGATCACGACCAATCCGCTGCCCACAGTCGACGAGTGGGCCGTGCTCGCGGACGGGTCGGTGGCCGTGGTGCGCGGTCACGACTACCA
>JBOHTL010000153.1:0-8654 GCA_050733735.1 Gemmatimonadaceae bacterium | reverse complement strand
CGAGTTCGACGTCGTCATGATGATCGACGTCCTGCACCACGCTTCGCAGCAGGATGCGCTGCTTCGTGAGGTCGCGCGCGTCGCGAAACGTCGCGTGGTAATCAAAGACCACTTCGTCACCGGAGTGCTCGCGCGGCCCACGCTTCGCCTCATGGATTGGGTCGGCAACGCGTACCATGGCGTCGCCCTCCCGTATTCCTACTGGACGCCGGATCGGTGGGAGCGCGCGTTCGCGAATGCCGGTCTGCGGATGGTCGAGCAGCGCGCCCGGCTCGGGCTGTATCCCTGGCCAGCGTCCCTGGCGTTCGAGCGGGGCCTGCACTTCGTCGCTACCCTGGAGCCGGCAGCAACGCGTCGCCCCGCCGTGGCATGATGAGCCGATTCGAACGCTGGCTCCGCCGCTTCGGGCCGGTCACGGCCGGTCTGATATCGGCGCTGGTGATCTGGTTTACGTGGGGGGAGCTCGAGCCTCGTCCCCTGAATCAGGACGAGATGTCGTATGTCCTTCAGGCGGAGATCTTCGCCACTGGCCGATGGACCGCGCCGAGCCCCCCACTCCCCGAATTTTTCGAGCAGCCGCATGTGCAGGTGGTTCCCGCGCTTGCTTCGAAGTATCCTCCGGGCCACGCGCTGGTGCTCACCCTGGGAGCGCTCGTTGGTTTCACCCCGCTCCTGCCGTTGCTGCTGACCGGCGCGACCGCCGCGCTGCTCTTCGCGCTGGTCACGCGCGTGACGAACCCGTGGGTTGCGCTCGTTGCGTGGCCCACCTGGCTCTTTGCTCCGGGAATTCTGCGATTCCAGCCCGGCTACATGTCCGAGTTGACGTCCGTGCCACTCGTACTGGCGAGCTGGTGGGCGCTGCTCTCCTGGCGTGAAACGCGTCGGCGTCGCTGGCTGCTCACGCTTGCGCTGTGCATCGGCTGGGGAGCGATCACCCGCCCATTGACGATGCTAGCGATTGCGATTCCGATTGGGATCGTGGTCATTCGCGACGTCGTCAGGGGGCGGCACTGGAAGGATTTTGGTCTGGCGTTCGCCCTCGGAACGGCGCTGCTGGGGATCCTGCCGGTGTGGAGCGCGCAGACGACAGGCTCCTGGCGCGTGTCACCGATCCAGAAATACCGGCTGGATTACCTGCCCTTCGACAAGATCGGTTTCACGCCGGACAGCACGCCGCCGCGACGCGAATACGCGATGTCCAAGGTGCTGGTCGAGACCTACGACTTCTTCATGGCGGCCCGCACCGAGCAATCGGTCGAAGCACTTCCGCTCACCATCCTCCACCGCACGCTCGGAAACATCACCGGCCTGTTCAAAGGCGAGCGGCTGCTGCTTCTGGTGCTCGCGCTGGCGGGACTTTTTTACGCCACGCCGCCCATGCGCTTCGCGCTGGCGAGCTCCCTGCTGTTGTTCGCGGCGTATGTCCCATACGCGCACTGGGCGGGGTGGACCATCTACTACCTGGAAACCGTCCCCGTCGCCGCCGCGTTCACTGGGCTGGGTACCTGGCATCTGGCGCAACGTGTGTCCCGAGCGCGCTCGCCGATGGCGTGCACGTTGATGGCGGCGCTCATCGCGGTGACCGGGGTCCCGCGGGCCGTCGAGTGGCGGGGCTATCATCGCAACAACATATTTTCGGCGATGAACCGCGAGCTCGTCAAGCTGCTCCCGAAACTTCCATCCCCGGGCATCCTTTTCGTGCACTACTCATCGCAAATGCCCAGCAATCCGGCGATCGTGCGCAACTCTGCGAGTCTGGATGCCGAACCGATGTGGATCGTGCATGATCTGGGTCCGCGCAACACGGAGCTCAGTGCTGCCGCCCCCGACCGCGCCACGCACGTCCTCGATGTAGAACGCTTTGCCGCGTCATTCCGGTAAGGCAGCGGCCGGAGTGTCGGCGTCAGCGCGGCGGTGACCCTGCCTGGACGGCCGAATCGGCCCGCGCGCGGCGCACCGCCAGAGAGTCCCGTCCGGTCTTGATCGCGCGGAGGACCAGAACGGCGTCGTCATGACCGGCGCCGTACCGCAGCGCGTCGAGGGTGACCCGCTTGGCCTCGTCCAGGCGAAGCGCGACGAGATGGCAGATGGCCAGTCCCAACTGCAGGTGCCTCAGTGATGAGGCCAACTCGAACGCCCATTCATACAACGGCACGGCCGTGACGCAGTTGCCGCGCTTGCGCAATCCTTCTGCAACGAGATAGGGCAGCATCGGATCGTACGGAAACAGCCTGAGCGCCTGTTGCAGGTGCCGAAGCCCCTCCTCCTCGTGTCCTGCATTACGCAGGTAGTTGCCGAGCAGCCAATGCAGACGGTAGCTGGCCGGCGCGTCGACGATCCCCTGACGAAAAAGCGTTTCGTTGTTGACCCAGGCGCGATTGCGCGTGACACTGCGGCCGATTCCGAGCGCGATGAGCACCACCACGGCGGTGGCCGCGACCGCGCGCGCCACGCCACGCTGTTCCAGCAACGCATACGCGCCGGGAACGACACTCCCGAGCGCAATCATCGCCCCCACGCTCGGCAGCATGAGCGTGCGCTCCGCCACGAGGATGCCGGTGGGCACGAGAAAGTTGCTCACCGGCAGCAGCGTGATGACGATCCAGAGGATGCCGAACGACGTGACCGGGCTGCGACGCCAGCACGCGGCGGCGAGCCCCAGCGTTCCGAGCAGCAGCAGCGCACCGGGCAGCTGCACGAGGCTGAAACCTTCGGCCATGTCGATGTACGGCGGCGTGTATTCCGTCATCAGCCGCTCCGGCCAGAGCAGGAGACGAAACCACTCTGGCACCGCACCGATCATGGTGAGGATGCGATTCCCGGTGGACAACTCCAGCGTCTGGAAGGGAAGCGCGGGGATGAAACCGGAGACGCCGGTGACCACCACGCTGCTGCGCGCCCACAGGAAGCTCACCGCGACCACGGTCAGCAGCAGGAGGGGCAGCCGCAGGCGACGCAAGCGCTCACGCGCCGGCGCGCGATCCGGGACGACGAGGAGCTCGGCCATCAGGATGATGGCCGGCAGCACGATCGCGTGTTCTTTGAAGAAGCAGGCGGTTGCGTAGAGCGCTCCGATGGCGAGCCAACGCTTCCAGGTGATCGGGCCGGCGCGACGCCCGTGCACGTACAGGCCCGCGGTCAGGACGAACAGGAGAAGCACGAACAGCTCGGCGGCGCCGACCGAGTTGGCGATGGCCTCGGTATGGACGGGGTGCACCGCATACAATGCCGCCGCGATCCATGCTGCAGCGAATGGCAGAAGCGCGCCGGCAAGCCAGAATACCGCGACCGCACCGCCGACGTGCACCGCGACGTTCATGGCATGGAATGCCATCGGGCTGCCGTCGCCAATCGCCCAGGCAAGGCGGAACATGATGCGCGTCATCGGGCGATAGCCGTCGCCGCCCCAGTCTCGTGCCCAGTACGTGCCCGCGAACTCCGTCCACCATCCGTTCAGGGAATGAGCGCGCGCGTCCCGCACGATGATGTAGGCGTCATCGTAGGTGAAACCGTTGACGATGCTGTTCGCCGACGCGGCGAGCGCCAGTGCGGCGATGAGCGCCGCCGCCATCCACCACTGCTGTCGGGAAAGACTCATGTCCCGAGATTGTATTTCAGGATGTGCCAGAACGCCGCGACGCCGTCCTTCCAGGTGATCTTCTTGCCCTCGGCGTACGTGCGTCCCGAGTAGCTGATCGGCACCTCATAGATGCGGGCGTTGGCGCGCGCGAGGCGCGCGGTGATCTCGGGCTCGAATCCGAATCGTTCGCTCCTCAGCGACGGCTGGATACGTCGGGCGACGTCACCACGCATCGCCTTGTAGCACGTCTCCATGTCCGTGAGGTTCAGATTCGTCAGCATGTTGCTGAAGGTGGTGAGCACTTTGTTCCCGACGGAGTGCCAGAAGAACAGCACGCGGTGCGGTCCGCCGAGGAAGCGTGAGCCGAAGCAGGCATCGGCGCGGCCGTCGATGATCGGCGCGAGGAGGGTGGGCCAGTCGTCGGGCATGTACTCCAGGTCCGCGTCCTGTACGATCACGAGATCCCCGGTCGTCATGCCCATCGCCTGCTTGATCGCGGCGCCCTTGCCCTGATTGCGTGGCTGGAGATGCAGCTTGTGGATCTTGCCCGCCCCGTGCAGTCCTTCCAGCACCTCGCGCGTCCCGTCGGTCGAGCCGTCGTCGACGGCGACCAGCTCGATGCGCAGCGGAGCGACGGGCGCGGCCAACACCAGGTCCACGATGGCCTCGACCGTTTCGCGCTCATTGTAGACGGGCATGAGCACGGACAGCGTCGCGTGCGTCGTGCGCATCGGGGTCCTGTGGCGGGTCATGCTTCGCCCTCCACGCCGTAGCGGGACAGCTTCCGGTACAGGGTCGACGGATCGATGCCGAGCGCCTCCGCCGCGCGCGACTTGTTTCCTCCTTCGCTCTGCAGGACCCACATGATGTAGGCGCGCTCGACGGCTTCGAGAGTCGGGTTCACCGGAGTGCGTGGAGAGATGAGAGGTTCCGATTTGCGCTGGGTCACGCGCTCCGGAAGACCGTCCATGCCGATGAGCGGTCCCGGAGTGAGAATCACCGCGCGCTCGAGCGCGTTCTCGAGCTCGCGCACGTTCCCGGGCCAGTGGTACTCCTGAAGCGCTTCCAGCGCCGCGGCGTCGAGGCGTTTGGCCTCTTCGACGCGCTGCGCCGCGAAGTGCTGGAGAAAATGCTCGGTGAGGACCGGGATGTCGTCGCGACGCTGCCGCAGCGGGGGCAGATGGATGGAGATGACGTTCAGGCGGTAGTAGAGGTCGCTGCGGAAGCGTCCCACCTTGATCTCCTCGTCGAGATCGCGGTTTGTCGCGGCGATGAGACGCGAATCCACCGGGACGGCGTCCGTCGCGCCGACGGGAATGATTTCGCGATGCTGCAGCGCCCGGAGGAGCTTCACCTGCGTCGCGGGCGTGGTCTCGCCGATCTCGTCGAGGAAGAATGTCCCCCCTGCAGACGCGGCAAAGAGACCCATCTGGTCCTTGACCGCGCCGGTGAACGAACCCTTCATGTGCCCGAACAGCTCCGACTCGAGCAGACTTTCCGGCAGCGCGCCGCAGTTGATCGAGAGGAACGGTCCGTCGACGCGATTCGAGAGGTCGTGGACGAATCGCGCGATGACTTCCTTTCCCGTTCCTGACTCGCCCTGGATGAGCACCGTTGATTCGGTGGGTGCCACGGTTTCGGCCAGCCGCAGAATGTCGAGCCAGACTTTGCTGGATCCCACCGGCCTGTCGCCGGCCGTATCGCGACGCTGGATCTCCTGCCGCAGCGAGCGGTTCTCCACGCGCAGTCGCCGGTGCTCGGCGGCCCGGCGCATGATGGCGATCAGCTCGTCGTTGCGGAACGGCTTCTGGATGTAATAGAAGGCGCCTTCGTTCACGGCCTGCATGGCGGACTGCAGCGTCGCTTGCGCGGTCATGAGGATCACCGGCGTGTCCGGATCCGCTTCACGCGCCGCCGACAATACTTCCACGCCGCCGATGTTCGGCATGCGGATATCGGTCAACACGATGTCGGGGCGCAGCTGCGGTAGCTGTTCGAGCGCCTTCCTGCCGCCGTGTGCGACGAAGGGCTCGAACCCTTCATTGCGCAAGAGGATGCGGAGCGTGTCGAGGATCGCGGCTTCGTCGTCGACGACGAGCACGGTGGGTCGCTGGTCGCTCAAATGGCGTTCACTCCGTACGCCGGTGTGGCACCGGCGCGAGTCCGTGGCAGAATGACGGTGAACCGCGTGCCCTGTCGGCTGCTCTCCGGCGGGCCGGCGGCGTCGAAGAACACGACGCCGCGATGCGCCTCGATGGCCCGATGCACCACGGCCAGACCGAGCCCGCTCCCCCCGGGCTTCGTCGTGAAGAAGGGATCGAAGAGACGATCGCGGTTTTCAGGCGGGATCCCCGGCCCTTCGTCGCTCACGCGCACTACCACGCTGCCCCGCTCGAAGCGGGACGACAGCGGCATGCGATCCATGCCGTCGCCGTCCATGGCATCCGCCTCGATGCGCACTTCCGCGTCGGCCGGTGACGCCTGCACGGCGTTCAGCGTGAGATTGAAGATCGCGCGATGCAGGAGGTCTTCGTCGCCCTGCACCATGAGCTTGCGGTGCTCTGGGACGGCGCAGACGACCCGCACCGTCTCGACACGATCGGGATGCGACGCCGCCAGCGCCGCGGCGCTGCGCACGATCTCGGCGACGTTCACTTCTTCGGCACGGGCCACGCGAACCCGCGCGAAATCGAGGAACTCCGAGAGCAGACGCGAGAGCCGGTCCGACTCACGCATGACGAGCCCCGCCAGTGTCTTCTCGTCGTCGGACACATGTGTGATGCGCGACAGCTGCTCCGTCGCGCTCCGGATCGACGCGAGGGGATTCTTGATCTCGTGCGCGAGCGCCGCGCTCAGTTCCGCCACGCCCTCGAGTCGCTCGGCACGGAGGCGCAGCGCTTCCATCCGCTTCACATCGGAAATGTCCTGAAAGATCGCCGTGGTCGTGTGGCTCGTGCGCGTCCCATCGCCTTCGGTGTACGTGGTGGTCACGCCCACGGGGAAACGCCGGCCTCCCGCGCGAACCATGGCTTCCGCCCGCGTCGTGCGCACGCGTTCCACGACGGATCTCCGGATCGCGTGACCCAGCCCCGGGGCCGCCGTGCTGATCGCCTCGAGAATCGGTTCGCCGAGCCGGTCGAGGAAGTCGAGACCGAGCATCTGCTCCGCGACGGGGTTCGCGTAGAGCAGCCGGCCCTGCGCGTCGACGGTCAGCACGCCACTGCGGATGTTCCGCAGGATGTCGTCGGCGCGCAGCTTTTCCTGCTGCAGCTCCGCCATGAGCCACGCCTTCCCTTCCCCCTCGCGTCGCAGTTGGACCGCGAGGTAGGCGCTGCCCAACGCCACACCGGTGAACACACCGAGCTGCAACCAGACGGTCGCCGTGAGCGGAGTATCCGTCGCGAACAGGATCACTTCGCCGACGTACAGGACGTTGCCCAGCGCGGCGATCAGCAGCCCACCGCCGATGGGCAGCAGCAGCGTGGACGCCGCGATGACGAGGATGTACAGCGCGGTGAACTGCGAGAGTGCGCCACCCGTGACGTGCACGACCGCTGTCACCAGCAGCAGGTCGAACACACTCTGCAGGTACAGGAAGTTCGTGCGCAGCGGACGCTTGTAGATCTCGGAATACGCCCAGGACGCGGCGGTCACAGCCGTCGCCAGCGCGAATGCGACGGAGGCGACCAGCTGGTCGAGCTGGTATCCCTGCGTCCAAACGAGTATGGCCGCAAGGAAAATGGCCACGGCGATCGCCAGCCGCCCTATATAGATCCAGCGCAGCATACGGCGCGGATCGAGCATCAGTTCGATTTCGGGGCGACCCAGGCGGGGCGAGGTGCGTTCCTGACGACCGGTGGAAGACTCTTGCAAAGTGCGAGAGGCGCGAGGGACGTCCGACTATGGCATTCTGCTATAAGGCTGGACGATTGGGCTCCGTTTGAGTTTCTATCATGCTCATGACAATGCATCTGGCGGTGCCTGCTGAGGTCAGCGAGCCCGCCTTTAGCCCCGAGGTGGGCATTGCGCTGGTGGTCATCCTGGTGCTTGCCAACGGCTTCTTTGTCGCCGCCGAGTTCGGGCTGGTCGCGGTTCGGCGCAGTCGCATCGACCAATTGGCCGCCGAGGGGGATCGCGGCGCACAGAAGGTCCAGCACGCGCTCAAGCACCTGGACCGGTACATCTCCGGCACCCAGCTCGGTATCACCCTGTCGTCACTGGCGTTGGGCTGGATCGGCGAGCCAGCGCTGGCAGCGCTGATCGACCGCCTTCTCGTTTCGTGGGGCATGGATGCACCCGCGGCGGCAGTGCATTCGGCGGCCGCGATCACGACCGCGTTTCTGATCATCACCTTCTTGCACATCGTGCTCGGGGAGCTGGCGCCCAAGAGCGTCGCCCTGACCAAACCCGAGATGGTAAGCAAGCTCGTCGCGCGGCCGCTGGCGCTCTTCTCGACGATCGCGTATCCCGGCATCTGGTTTCTCAACGGCGCAGCCAACATGCTGCTTCGGCTCTTCCGAATCGAACCGGTGTCCGAGCTCGAGCATGCGCATTCGCCGGAAGAGCTCCGCCTGCTCGTGACCCAGTCCGCGCTGCACGGCCGCCTGAACGCGACGGATACCGCGATGCTCGCGGGTGTCTTCGACTTTCACGTGAAGAAGGCGCGCGACGTCATGCGTCCGCGCACCGACATTGTGGCGTTGCCCCTCGAGGCCACGGATACCGAGGTGTGGGACGTCGTGCGCCGTGAGCGGTACTCGCGCTACCCGGTGTACCGGGAAACCCTCGACGACGTAGTCGGCGTGTTCCTCGCGAAGGATCTGTGGCTGCACGATCCCGAGAAGGCGTTCGTGCTCGAAGAACACGTGCGTCCCACCATGTACGTTCCCGACAATCGGCCCGCGGAGCGCGTGCTCGACGACCTGCGCCGCACGCGCGCGCACATGGCGATCGTGCTCGACGAATTCGGCGGCACATCGGGGATGCTGACCCTCGAGGATCTCATCGAGGAAGTGATCGGCGACATCAACGACGAGTACGACCAGGCGACGCGCGACGCGGTCGAGGCCAATGG
>JBOHTL010000152.1:0-6527 GCA_050733735.1 Gemmatimonadaceae bacterium | reverse complement strand
CCGCGCTGCGCGTGGTGCTGGCGACGACGCACATTCCGCTGCGCGACGTCGCGCGGACTCTGACGACGGATCGGATCGTCGGCGTCGCGCGCACGACGATCAGCGCGCTCCGCGACTGGTTCGGAATCGCGGCGCCACGCATTGCGTTGTGCGCGGTGAATCCGCACGCGGGCGACCGCGGCCGCTTCGGTTCAGAAGATGACGACGTGCTCGCGCCCGCCGCGCGCGCGGCAGGGCTGGCCGGTCCGTTTCCGGCGGACACGGTGTTCGTGCGTGCCATGCGGGGCGAGTTCGACGCGGTCATCGCGCCGTATCACGATGTCGGGATGACGGCGATCAAGGTGGCCGCCTTCGGCCGCGCGGTGAACGTGACGCTCGGCCTGCCCTTTCCACGCACGTCGCCGGATCACGGGACGGCGCTCGACATCGCGGGGAAGGGGGTGGCGGATCCGTCGAGCATGATCGAAGCAGTGCTTGTGTGTTCTGACATTGCCGGGAGGATGAGGCGATGACGGCGTTGAGCTGCGCGCAAGAGCGCCATGGCGCGCTCGCTCACCTTCGGTTCTCGGCCCGCCGGCGGACTTCGTTCTCGGCCCGGCGGCTGCACCGCCGGTGGGTGCTCGGCAGCGCGCTGTGCGCGCTGGTGAGCGGGCTGGCATGCGCGGGCCCCCCGACACCTCGCACCACGAGTCCGCCAGCGAATGTCGCGCAGATCGATGCGAGAACGCTCACCGAGCAGGCGCATATCGATTTTCTGATCGCCGAAGGGATGCAGCGGAGTCGCGCGACGGAGGACCTGCGTCATCTGACCGACGTCATCGGTCCGAGGCTCTCCGGTTCGCCGGGCATGCAGCGCGCTGTCGAGTGGACCGCGCGGAAGTTCGCGAACTACGGAATGGACACGGTCGCGCGTGAGCCGTTCCCCTTCGGGCCGACGTGGACGCGTGGCCCGCTGACCATGCGCCTCCTGCTGCCGCACGAACGCTGGCTCAGCGCCGTCTCGTGGGCGTGGGCGCCCGGCACGAGCGGGCCGCGCGCCGGCGACGTGGTGTACGTGGACGCCACCACGCTCGAGGATTTCCAGCGCCGGTTCGCGGGAAAGCTGCGTGGCGTCTGGGTGATGACCAGCAGGCCGTATCCTCGAGTGAATCCGGATGTGCCGAGCGCGCGCGACTCGGCGCGGGTGGATTCACTGCGGCAGCTGCTGCGGCGCCAGCGGACCACGGAGGAGCGCGTCTTTCTGTCCCAGCAGGAGGCGCTGTTCGTTCGCGAGGGGATCGCGGGGGAGTTGATCGATGGTGGGAAGGACTACGGGCTGTTCGTGATGAGCGGGTCGCCGCTGGGGATCTCGTCATTTCCGCAGGTGGTCATCGGCAACCAGAACTTCGCCGAGCTGCACCGGATGCTGGTCGCGGGCGAGCGCGTGCGCGTCGAGATCAATGCGTCGAACACGTTCGGGCGCGACACGGTGACGCAGTGGAACGTCGTGGGGGAGATTCGCGGCAGCGAGCTTCCGGACGAGGTCGTGCTGGTCGGCGCCCACCTCGACTCGTGGGATCTTGCCACGGGCGCGACGGACAACGGCGCCTCGTCGGTGGCGGTCCTCGAAGCCGCGCGTCTCATCGGCGCGCTCGCGGCGACCGGCGTCCGTCCGCGGCGCACGATCCGCTTCGTCCTGTTCGGCGCGGAGGAGCAGGGACTGTTTGGATCGCGGCACTACGTCGCGCGGCACAAGGCCGAGCTGCCGCGCTACCAGGCAGTGCTGGTGCTGGACAATGGGAGCGGGCGCATCGTGTCCATTCCGCTCCAGGGCGCGGACGCGCTGCATCGCATGTGGACGGAGCTGGTGCGTCCGCTCGATGCACTCGGTCCGATCACCGTGCGCTCGGGGAACAAGGGGGCGACGGACCATATGCCCTTCCTCCAGGCCGGGGTGCCGGGCTTCAACTACGATCAGCTGCCGCGCGGATACGACAACACGTATCACTCGCAGCTGGACGTCTTCGGCCAGGCGGTGCCCGAGGATGTGAAGCAGGCGGCGACGGTCATGGCCGTGAACGCGCTGCAGCTCGCGAACCTCGACCGCTTGTTGCCACGTCGACGGTAGGCGCGAGGCGAGCAGCCGAGAAGGCGACGGATTGGCTCGACTGTTCGCCTACTCGCCTAGCCGTCTGTTCTTTTCGCCGCCTCTTCGTCCTCGCGACGGGTGCCGCGGCGGTCTCCCGCGCTGTGCAGGTCGGCGGCCAGCGTCTCGATGCGACGGCCTTCCATCTCGCGCACCGTGAACACCGCGCCGCCGGCGGTCACGCGATCGCCGACCACGGGCAGCTTGCCCAGCGCGCCGAAGACGTAGCCGCCGATGGTGGTGTAGTCGTCGTCGGGGACGTCGAGCGAGAAGCGCTCGTTGAGGTCGGCGATGTTGGTCGAGCCGGGAATCAGCACCAGATCGGGCGACTCGCGGGCCTCCGGCTCCGGCGGCTCGTCCTTCTCGTCGAGAATCTCGCCGACGATCTCCTCGAGCAGGTCTTCCATGGTCACCAGCCCCGCGGTGCCGCCGTACTCGTCGAGCACGATGGCGAGGTGCTCCTTGAGCCGCTTGAAGTCGGCGAGCACGTGCTCCACTTCACGGGACCCCGGCACGACGTGGATGGGACGCATGATCGCCCGGATGTCGAAGTCCGCGCCGGGATCGGATCCTCCGGGCCGCGGTGCGCGCAGGATCGGAATCAGATCCTTCGCGAGCACCAGGCCGATGATGTTGTCGATCGTCTCGTCGAAGACGGGGTAGCGCGACCGGCGCGTCTCCTCGACGAGGCTCAGCGTCTCGTCCAGCGTGGCATCGACGGAGAGCGCGTCGATGTCGGTGCGCGGTGTCATGACCTCGCGCGCATTCTTCTCCGAGAACTCGAAGACGCCCTCGATGAGCGTGGCATCCGTCTTCTCGATCATCCCGCCCTCCTGACTCTGCTCCACCAGGATGCGCAGCTCCTCGGGAGAGTGCAGCGCCTCTTCCACCTGCATCGGGCGCTGCCCGAACACCTTCAGCACGAACTCGGCGGACTTGTTCAGGAGCCACGTGAACGGCCGCATGATCCACTCGAACACGAACAGCGGCGGCGCCAGGATGCGGGCGACCTTCTCCGGGTGCGTGAGCGCGACGCTGCGGGGCGCCAGCTCGCCGAACACCACGTGGAAGTAGGTGACGAACATGATGGCGAAAAACGACGCCGTCGACGTGCGGAGCAGTATCTCCACGGCACCGGGCAGCGCCTGGAGCCATTCATGGAAGACCTCGGCGAGCGTCTCTTCGGTGAGGGCGCCAAGACCGAGTGACGAGAGCGTGATCCCCAGCTGGCTCGCCGAGAGCATCCGCCCGATGTTCGCGATGCCATGGAGTGACATGCGCGCGAGACGGTCGCCGCCGCGCGCCATGGCCTCGAGCCGCGTGCGTCGCGAGCGAACCAGCGCGAATTCCACTGCGACGAAAAAGCCGTTCAGGAGCAGCAGAACGGCGATGGCAACGATGCGGCCGAGCACGATCACTAAGTTATGTCGGACCATGCACCATCACCACGGCGGCGCGCACCATGACCCTCACGCGAGCGACGTGTCCGACCGGTCCACGCGAGCGCTGCGGCTTGCGCTGGGGCTCACCCTCGTGGTGCTCGTCGGAGAGGCCATCGGCGGATGGATCTCCAACTCCCTGGCGCTGCTGGCGGACGCCGGCCACGTGCTCACGGACGCCGGCGCGCTGGCGCTCTCGCTGTTCGTCGCCTGGTTCTCGCGCCAGCCGGTCACCCCGGAGAAGACGTATGGCTACCTGCGCTGGGAGATCCTCGCGGCGCTCCTGAACGGCGCCACGCTGCTGCTCATCAGCGTCTGGATCGTGATCGAGGCGGTGCTGCGCTTTCGGGCGCCGGAAGCGGTCGGAGGCACGCTGATGCTGGTTGTATCGGCAGCCGGTCTCGTCGCCAACGCCATCGCCGCCCTGTTGCTCCACCCGGTCAACCAGAGCAGCCTGAATGTCCGCGGCGCATACCTGCACGTGCTCGGCGACCTGCTGGCGTCCGTGGGGACGATTGCGGCCGCGATCGTCATCTCCCTGACGGGCTGGCTCCACGCCGATCCCATCGCGTCTCTACTCACCACCGCGCTGATCGTCCGCGGCGCCTGGCAGCTCGTTCGCGAGAGTGTCGACGTGCTCCTCGAGGCGACGCCATCTCACATCGTCCTGCAGGACGTGCGTACCGCGCTGGAGAACATTCCCGGGGTCGAGTCGGTCCACGACCTCCACGTCTGGACGGTGACGTCCGGCGTCGTGGCGCTCAGCGCCCATGCCATCGTCCGGGAGCCTGACCGGCAGCAGGAGGTCCTGGAGCGAGCTTGTGACCTCATGGGCCATATGGGCATCCATCACGTGACGGTGCAGATCGAGCGTCGTGAGATGTTCGAGCGCGAACGGCATCTGCATCCTTGACGGCGTTCCCTCCGCCCCGAAGCGGCGGGGCGCACCAATCGCACTGGTATGAGCGAATACCGCATCGAAAAACTGAAGCGACAGGTCACCGTCCTCCTGAGCGACGGGACCAGGCTCGAAGGTGAGATCTTCCTTCGCCCCCTGTCGCGATATCGGCCCCGACCCGAGGAGCCGATCGAGTTGCTCAACGACGTCGAACCGTACTTCCCCCTCCTGGTGCGTCCCGGGGAGGCGGTCATCCTTGCGAAAGCCGGCATCGCATCTGTCGAGACTTCATTGGAGGAAGGCGAGGACACCGAATTCACCGCCCTCGGCCTGCCGGTGGAAGTGACGATGACGAACGGCCTCACATGCGCCGGCTCGGTCTTCATCGAATCACGCGCCGGTCGCCAGCGGCTGTTCGATTTCCTCAACGCCTTTCCGTCGCGGTTTCTCCCCGTCGTCGGTGCGCGGCGGATCTGTCTCGTCAACACGCAATCCATCGCGCACGTGCGCGAGGTTACATAGGATGGCTCAATTCGATCGCCTGCTCTCCGCCATGGTGAGCAACAAGGCAGAATCGCTCGTTCTCGAGGACGGCGAACTGGTCAAGGTGGAGATCACGGGGCAGCTGCGCGCCCTCACCAAATCGCCGCTGACCAATCCGCAGATCGTCGCGCTCCTCAAGGAGATCGCGTCGCCGGACGCGCAGAAGAATCTCGATTCCAGCAAGCCGACCACGATTGCATACGTCACTCCCGACGGCGCCTTCCTGATTCGCGCGATGCTGAACGGAGCCAAGTGGCACGTGGTCGCCAGGATCGACCCGGAATCGGAGTTCAGGCGCCTCACCGGACAATTCAAGGCGATGGACCTCCCCCCGGAGACTCCGGCGGGGGGAACGCCGGTGCAGCCGTCACCGAACCCCGCGCCCGCGCCGGCGCCGCGCAAATCGACCGCCACTGCGCGTGTCTCGACAGCCTCGCCGCGTCCCTCCGTGGCGACCACCGCACCGCGCGTCTCGACGGCCCGCGCCGCGGTGGCCGACGCTCCCCCGGCGTCGGGCAACGGCATGGGGTCGAAGTCCGAGCTCGACCTGATCCTCCCCTTCGAGGGAATGGAGCAGGCGCGAAACTATCTCGACTCGCTGCTGAAACGGATGGTGGAGAAGGGCGCGTCGGATCTGCATCTCCGCGTTACCGAGCCGCCGATTCTCAGGCATCACGGCGAGATGGCGAGACAGGACGGTCCGCCCCTCACCGACGAGCAGCTGTTCTCCATGGTCCGGTCGATCATGCCGGAGCGGAACCGCCGCGAATACCAGGAGACGAACGACACCGACTATGCGTATGAGCTGACGGGAGTGGCGCGCTTCCGCGCCAACGCGGCTCGCGATCGTAACGGGCCCGTCGCCGTCTTCCGCCAGATTCCGGCACAGGTCGTGACGGTCGAGCAGATGAACATCACCGAGGAGGTGCAGCGCCTCTGCTTCCTCACGAAGGGCCTGGTGCTCGTGACCGGACCGACGGGGTCAGGCAAGTCGACGACGCTGTGCGCGCTGATCGATCTCGTGAACCGCGCTCGAAACGATCACGTGATCACGATCGAGGACCCGATCGAGTTCGTGCACCCGAACAAGAACTGCATCATCACGCAGCGTCAGGTGCACGTGCACACCAAGTCGTTCAAATCCGCCCTGCGGGCCGCGCTGCGCGAAGACCCCGACATCGTGCTCGTCGGGGAAATGCGCGATCTCGAGACGGTCTCCATCGCCATCGAGACCGCGGAGACAGGGCACCTGGTCTTCGGCACCCTGCACACCACCACGGCCCCCGGCACCGTCGACCGCATCATCGATCAGTTCCCCGCGGACCGGCAGGAGCAGATCCGCGTGATGCTGGCGGAGTCACTCAAGGGTGTGATCTCGCAGACGCTCTGCAAGAAGATCGGCGGCGGACGCGTCGCAGCTCGCGAGATCCTGCTATCGATGCCATCGATCACGAACCTCATCCGCGAAGGCAAGACGTACCAGATCCCGTCGATCATGCAGACGTCCAAGCGGCTGGGCATG
>JBOHTL010000151.1:0-5062 GCA_050733735.1 Gemmatimonadaceae bacterium | reverse complement strand
AACCAGGTGCTCACGATCCACGGCCTGCACACGCGTCCAGCGATCGGCGCCGCCTTCAACGACAGCATTCAGATCGCGCCCGGTACGGTTCACACCCTGCGATTTCGTCTCGACCGTCCCGGCACGTACTACTACTGGGGCACGACGACCGGCCGCCCCTTCAACGCGCGCACGCAAGGGGACGCTCAGCTCACAGGTGTGATCGTCGTCGACGAACCCGGCGTGCGCACGCCCGCGGACCGCATCCTCGTCATCGGCATGATGTCCGACACAGCGGGATCCGAGACTACGCGTTTTCGCCGGCAGGAACTTTTCGTGATCAATGGTCGCAGCTGGCCGCACACCGATCGTCTCATCTACGAAAAGGGTGAGACGGTGCGCTGGCGCGTGGTGAACGCCTCAGCCGATGTGCACCCGATGCACCTGCACGGCTTCTACTTCCGGGTGCACCGGCGCGGCAACGGCCGCGTGGACACCACGCTCACGCGCGCGGAGGTCGCGAACACGGAGCGCATGCGGCCGGGCGAGACGATGATGATGTCGTGGGTGCCGAACCGGCTGGGCAACTGGCTGTTCCACTGCCACACGCCACGGCACATCGAGCCAAAGGGTCCGCTCGGCATGCAGCTGGATCCCGGAGCCGAACATCACGCGCACATCTCCGGCGATCCCGCCGTGTCGATGGGCGGCCTGGTGACGGCGATCGAGATCCGGCCGCAGGAGGATGACACGACGGCAAATCTGCCGCCGCCGCTGCCTCCTGACCCGTCGCGGCGACTTCGCATGCTGCTGCGGCCGAACGCCGGAAGCACGCCGGTCCTGCCGTACTATGGCGTCACGGTCGTCGAAGGGAGCAATTTGGCGCCCGACGTGGAGCGTGGTCAGGGCATCGGCCCGCCGATCGTTCTCAACCGCGGCGAGACGGTCAGCATCAATGTGCTCAACAGTCTGCCGGAGCCGACGAGCATTCACTGGCACGGCATCGAGCTGGACAGCTACTTCGACGGCGTGCCCGGCGTGAGCGGCGTTCGGCCGCTCCTCGCCACGCAGATCGCGCCCAACGATTCCTTCGACGTTCGATTCACGCCACCGCGCGCGGGGACGTTCATCTACCACGCGCATGTCAACGAGCCCCGGCAGCACAACGCCGGCGTCGCCGGCGCCCTCATCGTCGTGGACAAGGGGCGCCGGGACCCCGCGCGCGACATTCCCGTGATCTTCTCATCGCCGTCCGACCAGTTCGAGGAGGATCGCGCGGTGCTGATCAACGGAAGCCTGACGCCGTTGGCGCTCGAGCTGCGGCGGGGGGTAACGCACCGGTTGCGGCTCATCAACATCACGACCGGTCGTCCCGGTCTGCTGCTCGAGTTGAAGGACGACACGTCGTATGTGTCCTGGCGTCAGATCGCCAAGGACGGCGCCGACATTCCGGCGGCGGCGCGCGCGACCCGACTCGCACGGCAGCAGATGACGATCGGCGAAACGATGGACTTCGAGATCCTGGTTGCACAGCCAGGCGAGTATCGGCTCGAGGCGAGAACCGGCAACGGATCCATCCTGGGGATACTGCCGATCCGGGTGCGTGACTGAACGCTTTCTGGTCCTACCTCAGATAGCGCTCCAGCCAGGCAAAGATCCGCTGCCAGTAATCGGTCGCATTTGCGAGTGACCAGTCACCAGGATGGTGTTCCTCGCCTTCGTAGCGCACGTACTCGACCGTCTTGCCGAGCCGGCGCAGCGCGACGAACGTCTCGTCGGCGGCCGCCGCGCTGACTGTCCGATCCGCGGCGCCGTGCAGCAGGAGCACAGGCGTCGTCACGCGATCGAGGAAGAAATACGGCGAGTTCGTGATGTAGCGATCGCGCAGCTCCCAGGGATGCCCGCCGATGTGTGCCTGTCCGCTCTCGAGAAGGCCCACGCCGACCGCGCTGCCGTCGTCGCGCAGCGAACCGTACTGTGTGAACAGGTTGCTGAAGCCACCGCTGCTCACCGCCGCCTTGAAGCGATCGGTCTGCACCACGAGCGCGAGAACGGAATATCCGCCGAAGCTGTGGCCCATGACCGCAAGTCGGTCGGGATCCGCGAGCCCAAGCGCGATCGCGGAATCCACTCCGGGCATCACGGCCGCCGCGAGATCCTCCGCTGGCGCCCCGTCGCGAATCGGCGCGTCGGGAAGCAGCACGCCGTAGCCGCGCGTTGAAAGGAGATGCAGGTTGTCGATCCCGGCCTGCAGGCCAAAACGGTTCAGGCGGGAGGAAAGCATCGAACCGCCGTAGACTTTCACGACGAGCGGGAAGCGACGCCCCGGCTCGTAGTTGCCCGGCATCAGCAGCGCGCCGCGCAACACCGCGCCTCCAGGACCGCTCCACTGCAGCAGTCGCGTCGCGCCGAGCGCGAGGCGCGTGACCTGGGGATTCAGGTTCGTGATGCGATTGGTATGCGACAGCTCCTGCTGCGTGATCCATACCTCCGGCGGCCGGTCCCCACGCTCCGCCACATACGCGATGGTCTGTCCGTCGCGCGAGACATCGACATGGTACGGAAGGTCGACGCCGAACGCGAAATGATTCTCCAGGCGGCTGGCGAATATTCCGTTCTCGAAATCCACCGTGCGAAAGCCCGACAGTTTGGTGGCCGGATCGTGCGTCACGATCGTGACGCGATCGCTGGACACACGCTGCGCCTCGCCAGGCGCGACGACATCGAGCAGCCGCTGTCCTTCCGGGACGGCGACCGGCCTCGTGGAGCCTGTCGCGACGTCGACGCGGAAGAGCGTATCTGACGAGATGAGCAGCAGGGCATCGTCGCCGATCCAGAGCGGCGCGCGGTAGTCCCTGGCGAAGCTGCGATCCCCTTCGTCGAGGCGACGCGGCTCGCCACCCTCGCGTGGCACCACAAACAGCCGGCCATCCGAGATGTACGCGATGCGGCTCCCGTCCGGCGACCAGGAAAAATTCTGCCCGTACTCCTGCACCATGCGCGGCGCCAGCAGGCGCGGTGCGCCCCCGGCCGTGTCGACGACGAAGAGATCGTACCGATCGTACACGAGCCGACCGACGCCGCCATCGGGCTGCCGTGTGGTGTATGCGATCGACCTGCCGTCCGGCGACCACTGCCAGCCGATGACGCGCGCGCGCAGCACGAGCCGTCTCACCCGGCCAGTGACGACATCGATCATCCCCAGATCGGAGAGCTCCGTATTCAGGAACGAACGCGTGCTGTCGAGGTTCACGATCGTCGAGTCCGTCGTCGCGCTGTCCGCCGGCCGCCCCGTGAAGACCGTGGCAGTCACTCCACGGCTGCCACCCACAGGGCGCGGCATCGGGTCGCGCAGCGGCAGCAGCCGTTCCAGCGCATTGCGCGTGTAGTTCAACGGGGAGAGCTTCACAGCGAGACGCCGACCGTTCGGCGACCAGCGAAGTCTCTCGAAGCCGAAATACACCCGCACCGGCTCGGCGATGAGCCGGCGGAACTGCCGGGCGGCGCGCGTCCACAGCCAGATGCGCGCGAGACCATCGCGGTCGGAGATGAACGCGAGAGTGCGTCCATCGGGCGACCACGAGGGATTCCAGCTCGTGCTGCGCACCGGCTGCGTGATGTTGCGCGTCTGCGACGTGAGCACCTCGGTGACGTAGACGTCGCTGCCTTCGATGTCTTCAGGGACGCCGCTCGACGTGAAGTACCTGCTGCCGCGCCGGGTGTTTGCGACGCGCATCGGGTCGCGCAGGGCATACGCGACGAAGCGACCATCGGGCGAGAGGTCGATCTGGCCGCGATCGGTGAACTCCTTCACCGAGAGCACGTCGGTGACGCGCAGCGCGGCCCCCCGCCCCGTGTCGACTTGTCCAAAAACCGGCGCTGCGGCCGTCCACAAAAGCAAAAGTGCCAGTCTCGCCCGCGACGCGGTCACTTTTTCTCGAATCTCAGATCGCGAACGCGTCCAAGGCCCAGACTCATCGCCACGACGCGGCCGGCCGAGTCGCGGCGGAACGTGACGATGACACCACCCTGCGCGAACGCATCCTTGTAGGATGGCGTGAGATTGGCCTTCTGGCCGTACCGGTCAGTTCTCACGAGACGGCCATCCTCAACCGTCATGGTGAACCAGGCTTCCGCTTCATCGCTCTCGTAGCGGCCCTCGAATTCGCGCAGTTCGGCGGCGGTGGGATTCCATTCTGCCACGCGCGCGAGACGCGTCGTGTCGCCCGCCGCGGCTCGTCTGGAGGCCGGCTGCAGTTTGTCGCCGAGGAAAATCTCGGCGACACGGTTGCTGATCGCGGCCGGATTCACGCTGCCCGAGTTGCACAGCAGCGCGACGTCCAGCCGCTGCTCGGGATATCGGGCGAGATACGCGCGATACCCGGCGGTCGCGCCGCCATGAGAAACGACGGGCACGCCACGCCAATTGTCGAGGACCAGACCGAGGGCGTAGGTAAGCGTGCGGCCGTTGTTGAGCTTTCCCTGCGTCTGCATCTCGGCAACGAATCTCGACCCGCCGACCACGGGATTGACGAAGTTCTGATTCCAACTGATCAGATCCTCGACAGTGGTGAGCAGGCTGCTGTTGCCGTACACGTTCTCGAAGGGCATCTCCTGCCGGAACCCCGTGTTCGGACTCCCCGAATACGCCGTCGAACGGTTCTTCACGATCCGACGATACTCGTCGCGCCACGACGTGCTGCTCATGGCAAGCGGCTGGAAGATGCGCGCGCGCGTGAAGTCGGAGAGCGACTGGCCGCTCACGCGCTCCACGATCATCGCCGCGAGGTTGTAGTTGCTGTTGCTGTAGAGGTATTCGTCGCCCGGCCGATAATTGAGGGAGCGCTGACGCGCGATGATGTCGAGCACATGGCGGTGCGTATACGTCCGCGTACCGCGCGGCCATCCACCGGCGGCGGCGACGGTGCCCCAGTCGCGCAGCCCGCTGGTATGGTTGAGCATCTGCCGGATGGTGATCGAGTCACCGTAGGCCGGAAGTTCCGGGATGTGTTTCCGGACCGGATCCTCGAGCGACAGCTTGCCGTCGAGCGCCAGCAGCACGACCGCCGCGGCGGTGAACTGC
>JBOHTL010000150.1:0-6258 GCA_050733735.1 Gemmatimonadaceae bacterium | reverse complement strand
CTCCTCGAAATCGTCCCCGGTCCCGCTGCCAGCGGCGGCGCCGGCCTTCGCCTTGGCCGCTGCAGGTGGCCGCGCGCTACGCGTCCCCCCGCCCTCCGCGTCTCCACCGCGCGCCGATCCGAGCATGATCAGCTCTCGGACATTGATCTCGGTCGAGCACTTCGTCTGGCCGTCCTTGTCCTGCCATTGGCGATACTCGATGCGGCCCTCGACGAACAGCTTGTCACCCTTCTTCACGTAACGTTCGACGATGTCGGCAAGCGTCGACGCTTTGGAATTCCACACGACGCAACGGTGCCATTCCGTCTTTTCCTGCTTCGTGCCGCTCGCGTCGTTCCATGCGCGGCTCGTGGCGAGGGAGAACGTGGCTACCCTGTTTCCCCCGTTTGTGGAGCGAACCTCGGGGTCCGCGCCGACGTTTCCAATCAACGTCACCTTGTTCAAGCTCCGGCTCACTTTTCCTCCTGGCGAGAAGTTCGTTGTCTCGCCTCATCCTAGGGACTTCCTTCGCCAACACACCACCTTACGATTTCGTCGCAAACCATTTCATCGCAATGAATTCCGTTGCACACGTCCAGAACTGCATGAGCTAGCGCTTGAGCGTGCGACGCAGAATCAGCGCGTCTTCGACAGGGCTGCGATAATACCCTTTTCGCCGACTCACCTCCTCGAATCCGCGCGACGCATACAACCGCCGCGCAGATTGGTTGGACTCGCGAACTTCGAGGTACAGGTTGGATACACCGCGGTTCTGGGACTCCCTGATGGCGGCATCGAGCAGGGTGCTTCCAAGGCCCTGACGCCGCAGCCCGGGAGCGACCGCCAGGTTCGCCACCTCGCCATCGTCCAGCACGAACCAGGCGACAACATAACCCGCGATCGACTTCGCGACAGCATCATCTGCGACCGCGAAATACACGCGTGGGTTGTCGGGCAGTTGTGTGAACGAGCTCGCCGGCCACGGATCCGAGTAGCAGGCGCGCTCGAGCGCAAGGATCGCGTTCAGATCCGCAGCCTCAGCGGGCCGGATCGCGACCTTGCTCAGCGCGGCAGCGTCCGGCCGTGTGCCGCTTCCCATTTGGCCTGAGCCTCGGCCAGCCGGCCATAGACCGGTTCCCATGACGCGAGGTCGACGGGCCCCGCGGCCAGCACGTCGTCGAGCATGAGGGCGGTTCCGCGAGCATGCGGAAGCCAGCCATGCGGCAGATCAGGCCCAACGGCGCGCGCCTTGCTGGCCGCCGCCGCCGCCTCGACTTCATCGTTTGCGATCAGCCGCGACGCGGCGATCTCACGCACGACACCTTCATGGTGCTCGAACTCCGCCACGAAGGTCTCGCCACGGAGCGCGTCGAGGGCTGCGAGGTACCGGCGCGGTCCGCGAGGGCCATCAGACACATTCCCCGCCACGATCAACGCGAGCGACGAAACCGTGAACAAGGGGATCGCGCGCCCGAGCGCGATTCCCTTGGCGATGGAGGCGGCGATCCGCAGACTGGTGAAGCTGCCCGGCCCTGCCCCGCAGATCACGCGCTCGACGACCTGGAAACTGGCGCCTGCCTCGCGGAGCGCCGTCGCGACGGCCGGCATCAGCTGCTCACGATCCCGTCCGCGCATCGCCGCCGTCGACTGCACGAGAACGCGGGCATCGTCGAGGACGGCCACACTGCCGCGGTACGTCGATGCGTCGAGCGCGAGCGTGATCATCGCGCGCCCGTCGCATGGCCGAGATGTCCACCGGCGTACAGCACTCGCCGGTCGGGATCACCGTCCACATGGCGCAGTTGAATGGGAAGATGGTTCGACGGCAGCAGATCGGCGGCGCGATCTGGCCATTCGATCAGGACCAACGCATCCGCTTGCATGATGTCGTCCCAACCGACGTTCTGCAGATCCGATGGCCTGTCGAGACGGTACAAGTCGACATGAAAGACGGCCGATTTCGGCGCGTGGTACTCGTGCACGATCGCAAAGGTGGGGCTCGTGACATCGTCCTGAACGCCGAACCCCTGGCAAATCGCTTTGGCGAGCGTCGTCTTGCCCGCGCCGAGATCGCCGTCGATGGTGATGATCAGTGGCGGGTCGATCTGCCGCCCCAGTCTCCGCCCCCAGTCGGTGAGCTCCGTTTCCGTGACGGCCAGTTTTCCCCGCGCCGCCAGTGGCGGAAGCAGATCGTGGCGCTTCACCTGGCGACCTTGAGCTCGAACAACTGATCGCGAAGCGTTGCGGCAAGCTCGAAATCCATGTTGGCGGCCGCCTCCTTCATCTGCTCTTCCAGCATCCGCACCAGCGCGTCGTGGTCCATGACCGCGTACCCCCGCGCGGGCTCGGCGACCTTCGCCGGTTTTTCGACTCGCGCGTCCGCCACGCGGGTGATGAATCGGACCTGATCGACGCTCTTGATCACGGATTTGGGAACAATGTCGTGCTGACGGTTAAATGCCAGCTGCGTTTCGCGGCGCCGGCCGGTCTCGTCGATGCATCGCTGCATGGATCCGGTGATCCGGTCCGCATAGAAGATCGCCCTCCCTTCGACATTTCGCGCGGCACGGCCGACCGTCTGGATCAGCGAACGGTCGCTGCGCAGGAAACCTTCCTGGTCCGCGTCGAGAATCGCGACCAGAGAGACTTCCGGAAGGTCGAGCCCTTCGCGGAGCAGGTTGATGCCCACGAGCACGTCGAACTCGCCGAGCCGCAGGCCGCGGACGATCTCCATGCGCTCGATGGCATCGATGTCGGAGTGCATGTAGCGCACGCGCACCCCCACCTGCTGGAGGTAGTCCGTGAGATCCTCGGCCATGCGCTTGGTCAGCGTCGTGACCAGCACGCGCTCCCCTCTCCGTTCGCGGAGGCGGATCTCGTTGAGCAGGTCGTCGACCTGGCCACGCACTGGACGCACCTCGATCTCGGGATCGACGAGACCCGTCGGCCTGATGATCTGCTCGACCACCACGCCCTCGGAAAGCTGGAGCTCGAGGTCTCCCGGCGTGGCGGAGACGAAGAGCGCGCGCGGCGTCAGCGCGAGGAACTCGTCGAACATCAATGGCCGGTTGTCGAGGGCGCTCGGCAACCGGAAGCCGTACTCCACGAGGGTGAGCTTCCGCGCGCGGTCGCCGTTGAACATCCCGCTCACCTGCGGCAACGACACATGCGACTCGTCGACCACGACGAGGAAGTCTTCGGGGAAATAATCGAAGAGGCAGGCCGGGCGCTCTCCCTCGGCACGGCCGGCGAGGTGGCGCGAGTAGTTCTCGATGCCTGCGCAGGTGCCGATCTCCAGCATCATCTCGATGTCGAAATTCGTCCGGCTCTCGAGGCGCTGCGCTTCCAGAAGCTTTCCCGCGCCGCGGAGAACGTCGAGGCGCTCAGCGAGTTCGTCCCGGATGAGCTTCACCGCGCGCTCCAGGGTCGGCCGCTGGGTGACGAAGTGCTTCGCGGGATAGATCGCGGCGCGATCGAGACTCGCGATCGTCTCGCCGGTGAGCGGATTGATCTTGGAGATGCGCTCCACCTCGTCGCCCCAGAGCTCGACGCGCACTCCCTGCTCCTCGTAGGCCGGCAGGATCTCGACCGTGTCGCCGCGCACCCGGAACGTCCCGCGCTCGAACGAGATGTCGTTGCGATGGTACTGGATCAGCACCAGCGAGCGCAGAATCTCGTCGCGAGGCACGCGCTGCCCCTTCTCGATCGTGACCATCTGCGCCTTGTACGCGGTCGGATCGCCGAGGCCGTAGATCGCGGAGACGGTTGCGACGATGACCACGTCGCTGCGCTCCATCAGCGACGACGTCGCGCGCAGCCGCAGCCGATCGATATCGTCGTTGATCGAGGCGTCTTTCTCGATGTAGGTGTCCGACGACGGGACGTAGGCTTCCGGCTGGTAGTAGTCGTAGTACGAGATGAAGTACTCGACGGCGTTGTGCGGAAAAAAGCTCTTCAGCTCACCATAGAGCTGCGCGGCCAGCGTCTTGTTGTGCGACAGAACCAGTGTCGGCCGGCCGAACTCCCGGATGACGTTGGCAACCGTCATGGTCTTCCCGGATCCGGTGACACCGAGCAGCGTCTGGAAGCGGTCGCCCCGTTCGAGGCCTGCCGCCAGCTCGCGGATCGCCTTGGGCTGATCGCCGGCCGGCTGAAAAGGTGCCTGGAGGTCGAATTCCGCGCGCTGCATCCCGGTCAATCTAGCCTCTGGCTTCGGCTTTTGCTCGGTGCGTGACGACGCGTGACGAGTGCCGTGAGAGGACGAGTGACCTCTCATGCGTAATCACGGTTGCGGACGCGATGATCTGGTGATGCGTCCTGGCGGTGTTGGCGCGACGTTCATATATGACGCTGCGCGAGGAGTACCGTGCGTGGTTGCGCATGCTCCCTCACGAGATCACGAGTGACGCGATATGGACGTGCACGGCGTATCGCTTAGCGACCTTTGCAAGCGATCGGCTTTGGGAGGACCTCAGCCGATTGACTGCCGACCCTCGAACCATCGCGATCGCGGACCAACTCGGCCGCGCATTGCGGGGCATCGGTGCGGCGTACACCGAGGGCTATTCTCGGCGCAGCAGCCGTGACAGGTGCCGGTACTACGAGTATTCCCTTGGTTCTGCGCGAGAAGCCCGGGACTGGGTCTTCAAAGGTCGTCGCGTCATCGGACTGGAGCGAGCCAACGAAACACTGTTCCTCTTGGGACGCATCATACGTCTCTTGACGGTCACGATCGTCCGCGCAAGACCGCGAGATCCGCGCAAACGCGGCTGACGTTACGCATGAGCCATCACTCGTCCTCTCACGTCACTCGTCACGCGTCGGTCACGCGTCTTGCCTCGCGCATGTATCACTCCGACGCCGAGATCCGCTCGCGCCGCGTCAGCTCGCTCACGCCTTTCACCCGGCGCGCCGCTTTCATGATCTTCTCGAGGTGGACGAGGTTCTCGACCTCGACCACGACCGCGCCGTTTACCTTGCCGTCGAGGGTGCGCAATTCCATGCTGCGGATGTCGGTCCCGGTTCCGGTGACCGCCGCGGCAAGGTCCGCATACAGGCCGCGACGATCCGACGCTTCGAGTGCCAGGCGCACCATGAACCGTTCCCCTTCGGCCTCCTGCCAGTCGATCTCGAGTCGCCGCTCCGGTTCGTGCGCGAGCAGCAGCAGATTCGGGCAGTCCGCGCGGTGGATGCTGACGCCGCGGCCGCGAGTGACGTAGCCCACGACCGGGTCACCGGGCACCGGCTGACAGCACTGCGCATAGCGCACCATGACGCCGTCGACGCCCTGGATCTTTACGCCCTTGCTGCCGCGGACGCGGTCGACGAACCGCTCCAGCACGGACGGCGGTTTCGCAGGCTCCGGCGAATCCAGCTCCGGATGGAGCTGCTTCAGAACGGCCATCACCTGCACGTCGCCCTGGCCGATCGATGCCATGAGGTGGGTGACGTCGCTCAGATTGTGCGTCTTGGCGGCCTTGAGCAGCTCGTCGTCCGTCGGCTTGCCGATGCGGCGACGACGCAGCTCGCGGTCGAACATCTCCTGGCCGATCTTCTGCGCCGACTGATGCTCCTCCCGCTTCAGCACCTGGCGGATCTTGTGGCGCGCGCGCCCCGTGCGCACATGCGACAGCCAGTCGCGCGTCGGCTTCGCGGTCGGCGACCGGATGATCTCCACCGTCTCCGAGTTGCGCAGCGGCCGTGACAGCGGCGCGATGCGGCCGTTGATCTTCGCGCCCGCGCAGTGCAGTCCGATCTCGGTGTGCACCGCGAACGCGAAGTCGATCGGCGTCGCTCCTTTCGGAAGCTGAATGACGTCGCCGGTCGGGGTGAAGACGAAAATCTCGTCCTGATACAGGTCGAGCTTCAGGAACTCGAGGAATTCGTCCGGCGTCCTGGCATCCAACTGCAGCTCCAGCACCTGGCGGAACCAGGTGAGCTGGCGATCCAGCTCGTCCGCGTTCTTCGCGTTCTCCTTGTACAACCAGTGCGCCGCGATGCCGAAGTCCGCGGTCTCGTGCATCTCGCGCGTGCGGATCTGCACCTCGTACAACTGGCCGCCCGGGCCGAAGACCGTGGTGTGGAGCGATTGATATCCGTTCGACTTCGGCTGCGCGATGTAGTCCTTGATGCGCTCCTGTACGGGCGTCCAGCGATCGTGCACGATGCCGAGCGCGTGGTAGCAGTCGGGCACCGAGTTCACGAGGACACGAATGGCGAGCAGGTCGTAGATCTCCTCGTACGGCTTCTGCCGCTGGAGCATCTTCTTGTAGATCGACC
>JBOHTL010000149.1:0-2762 GCA_050733735.1 Gemmatimonadaceae bacterium | reverse complement strand
ATCCCGTACCCTTGATTTGACTGAACGGTTCGCTAGACTGTCACGCACTTCGCAGGTTGCTGCGTAGCGGGGCCGATGCCTTCGGGAGCGGCCCCGCCGCATTTTGGGGCAAAAAAAGTCGGCCGATCCTCACAGACCGGCCGACCCTTTTATAGCGGGGGCGGGATTTGAACCCGCGACCTTCGGGTTATGAGCCCGACGAGCTACCAGGCTGCTCCACCCCGCGGTAGTGCTGTGAATCTACTGAGATCTGCCAGCACAGACAACTGCCGACGGCGGACAGCGACGGCGGACAGCGACGGCGGCGCGATCGCAAGCTGAGAATTTGATGAGCGAAAAAGCACGCCGCGAGTCAATTGGATGCTCTGAAAATCAGGCGATGTTCGAACTTTCGGAGGTGACGAACCCATTCCGACTGATGCACCTCGCCCGTCTCGTAGTGAACGAGATTCACCGCCTGCTCGACCGAAGTCGGCCACGACTTGTCAACCAGGACCAGCTACGGGAGTGCTGCAGTTCGATCACCGCGAACATTCGCGAGGCCTACGGTCGGCCCGAGGGACCAGATCGCGATCGGTTCCTGCGTTACGCCAAATCTTCCGCCGAAGAAAGCGATGAGCGCCTTCGCACCAACTTCGCAAATGGGCGTCTGCCCGCCAAAACGTACTGGCAGCTGCGCGATCGACTTGTGGTCATCTCACGGATAATCGACGCCCTGATCTCGTAACCGCCGTCGCTGTCCGCGGTTGCTGTCCGCGGTTGCTGTCCGCCGTCGCTGTCCGCCGTCGCTGTCCGCCGTCGCTGTCCGCCGTCCCTTACCGAGGTCTTGCGTTCAGCTGCCGCAGCAAATCTCCAAGCCGCCGCATTTCCGTTCCATATGCCGCCCAGTCTTCCCCTCTCTGCGCCGCGCGCGCCCGTTCATACGCGGCATTCGCGTCGCGGATGAGCTGCGCCGTCTGCGCGTCCGTTCGCGCAGTTGCGGTGGGAACAGGCGCGGGTGGATCCGTCGGCGATGCAGCAACAGGTTCCGCGGCCGCCGCCGCCAGCAACCGACTCTCACCGAACAGCCGGGCCAGCCCCAGCTCGAGCGTCGAGTCCATCGCCACCTGGCTCTCGTGCGCCACAATCACGCGCTTGAGCTCCGGAATGCGCCCGCCCTGCGCGCGGAGATACAATGGCTGCACGTAGATCAGCGACTCCTCGATCGGCAGCACCAGCAGTTCCCCTCGGATCACCTCGGAGCCGCGCTGGTCCCAAAGCGAGATCTGGCGCGCCACCTCCGTATCCTGGTTGATGCGATTCACGATCTGCGCGGGACCGAACACCAGGCTCTGACGCGGGAAGCTGTACACGCGCAGGTTGCCGTAGTTCTCGCCGTCGTTCCGCGCCACCATCCACGCCGCCAGGTTGTCCTTCTGCCGCGGCGTGAAGGGACGCATGAGAATGAACTCAGGCGCTCGCTCCCCGGGCAGCCGCATCACGATGTGACGCATGAACGCGTCGCCATCCTGCACGCTCTCGCGCGCGGAGCGCGCCGGCACCGGAATCTGCCACTGGTCTTCGCGATGGTAGAAGGTCTCCGGGTCCGTCATGTGGAACGTCGCGTACAGCGACGACTGCGCACCGAAGAGCGTGCTCGGATAGCGCACGTGCGCGCGAAGATCGGCGGGCATCTCCGACATCGGCCGCAACAGCCCCGGGTAGATCCTGCCCAACGTCCGGATCATCGGATCGTTGGGATCGGCGAGATACGCGCGAATGGCGCCGGTATACGCGTCCACCGTCACCTTCACGCTGTTGCTCATGTAGTTGATCCCGTTCGCCAGCGGCTGCGCGTAGGGGTATCGATCCGTGACGGTATAGGCGTCCAGAATCCACTCGAGGCGGCCGTCGTTCCTGATCACCATGTACGGATCGGGATCGAACAGCAGAAAGGGCAGCGCCAGTCGTGCGCGGTCCATCACGTCGCGATGGAACATGATCCGCGTGCTGTCGCTGACGTCGTTCGACAGCACGATGTTCATCGAGCCGAAACGGAACGCGAAGAGAATGCGCCGCCACAGCGAACCGACCGGCACGCCCGCGCGACCATCGTAGGTCGAATACACGGCGGCGTCGCCCTGCCCCGACGGATAGTCGAACTCCTTCTGCCGCGATGGCGCGAGAATGAAATCGTTCGACAGCTCGCCGAAGTAGATCTGCGGCCGCGTGATGTTGACCGGGATCGTCGAGACCGGCGGCAGATCCTTGATCCACAGCACCGGCAGCCCTTCCGCGGTCACCTGGTTCGACGGGCCGAGCGTGACGCCCATGCCGTGGGTGTAGGTCAGGTGCTCGTTGATGAAGGTGCGCGTCGGCAGCGCCGCGGTATTCAGCTCGCGCGGTGACAGCAGCACCTGCCGCAGCTCGCCGTCGATCATGTAGCGGTCGTCGTCCACCGACTGGAAGTCATAGTACGTCCGGATCGACTGGATCTGTCCGTACGTCTGCAGCAGCGGCTCACGGTCCCAGAGGCGCACGTTGCGGATCGTCGCCTGATTGGCCTCGATGTCGCGCAGCGTGAGCTGCCGGTCCGCGGTCAGCTCGCGCTCCTCCACGTTGTCGAGCCCCCACGCGCGGCGCGTGGCCTGGATGTGGTGCTCGATCTGCGGCGTCTCGCGCGTCAGCTCGTTGGGCTGCACCACCAGCCTCTGATACAACGCGGGAACGACGCCGCCGAAGAGCACCGCCGCGCCGATGACCGACACGAGGACGACGACCGC
>JBOHTL010000148.1:0-5405 GCA_050733735.1 Gemmatimonadaceae bacterium | reverse complement strand
GTCCGCCGGCAAAAGCGTGATCGAAAAATCCGGGCGCACGCGCCACGCGCGCTGTGTCGCCCTGCTGCTGTTGATTGCCGCCACCGCGACGACCGAATCCGCAGCTTCCTGCGTTGCCGCCGCCACGCGCCGCCGCGGGACCCGGCGGATTCCCGATGCTTCCGGTGCCCTGCTGCGCCTGGCGACCGAATGGCACGCCCGGGCGTCGAAGGAAGGCGATCCGCTTGCTGTCGGCCGACCAGGTAGGCGCGCCGTCGCAATCGACGCTCGGCGCCACGTAAGTCACGGTGCGTGTCCGGACGTCATAGACGCCGATGAAGGAGTGATTCTCGCGGTCGGAGACGAAGGCGATCTTCGATCCGTCAGGCGACCACTCGGGACTCGACTGGCGTCCCCAGGCCAGGATGAAGGGCTTCTCGCCGCGCTGCATCGAGTCCGCGGGAGCGGGGTTTGCGACTCGCGCCATATAGATCTGCCCGTCCTTCAGGTACAGCGCCTGCCGGCCATCCGGGGAGAGAATCGGCGGAGCCGCCTTCGCGACGCGGAATGGCGCTCCCCACGTGCCACTGGAGCTCATGCGCACCGCCCAGAGCTCGCGGATGCCGCCGTCGGGATCGTGGTTCGGGTTGGCGATCCAGCCCTCGCGGTTCGGCGCATGCCCACGGATGAAAACGATCGTGCGCCCGTCGTCCGAGATCGAGACGTTGGTGAGGTCGATCGCGTCGTCCACGTTGAACTGCGTGAGCTTCACCGGAGCGAAGTTCGGAGCTGCGGCGGTGTAGACGTTGCGCATCCCCTTCTCGTACGCCATCCAGGCGAGGCGGTCCGCTTTTTTGGCGGCGGTCAGGGAAAGAGGGGAGGCGGGACTCAGGAAGGCGGCGATCGACGGAGCCTTATCGCCCTTGGGCGCGCTTGCAGAGGAGGCAGGAGTCTGGGCGACAAGCGTTGACGTCAGGAGCGTGACGGCAGCGAGAGCACGAAGCAGCATTGAGATGGGGTTTGGGCTACCTGAGCGTAACGCCGAGGACGAGAGCTAGGGAAGAGGGATATTCGCCGTTGCTGTCCGCCGTCGCTGTCCGCCATAGGTTGGCTAAGCGCCGAACATCTCTTTCGCCCGCTCGATCCCCTTCACCAGGGCGTCGATGTCGGGCGCATCGTTATAGACATAGACCGAGGCGCGCGCTGTCGCCGGCACATTGAGCCGTCGCATCAGGGGCTGCGCGCAATGATGTCCCGCGCGGATGCAGACGCCATCCTGATCCAGCACGGTCGAGAGATCGTGAGGATGGATGCCGTCGATGGTGAAGCTGACGACGCCGCTGCGCAGGTCGAGATCCTTTGGTCCGTACATCTTCAGCCCCGAAATCGCGCCGAGCTTCATGACCATGAGCTCGAGCAGATGCAGCTCGTGTCCGCGCACGACGTCCATGCCGATGCCGTCGAGGTAGTCGCAGGCCGCGGCGAGGCCGACCGCGTCGCCGACGTTCGGCGTCCCCGCCTCGAACTTGTGGGGAAGGACGTTCCATGTGGTGCGATCGTCGCCGACGAACTCGATCATGTCGCCGCCCATCTGATAGGGAGACATGCGCTCGAGCAGCGTCCGGCGTCCCACCAGCCCGCCGATCCCCATGGGGCCGAGCATCTTGTGCCCGCTGAAGGCGTAGAAGTCGACCCAGAGATCGTCGACGTTCATGGGAAGGTGCGGAGCGCTCTGGGCGCCGTCGCAGACGGTTACCGCATGTGGCGACTTCTCGCGCGTGAGCGCCACGATGTTGCGCACGGGATTGATCGTCCCCAGCGCGTTCGACACATGATTGAACGCCACGATCTTTGTGCGCTCGTTGAGCAGCGACGCGAGCCGGTCGAGATCGATGCGGCCGTCGTGCGTGAGCTCGCAGATGACAAGCTTCGCGCCCACCTGGAGCGCCAGCTGCTGCCAGGGGACGAAGTTGGCATGATGCTCCATCCCGGTGATCACGATCTCGTCGCCGCGCGCGACGCTGTCGCGTCCCCATGACGTGGCGACCAGGTTGATGGCTTCCGTCGTGCCGCGGGTGAAGATCAGCGAGTCGACGTCGACGACACCGAGGAATGTCGCGACGCGCGCGCGCGCGTCGTGATAGCGCTGGGTGGCGCGCGCCGAGAGGTCGTACGCGCCGCGATGCGGGTTGGCGTTGTCGTTTTCGTAGTACTGCCGCATGGCGTCGAGCACCACCGTCGGCTTCTGCGACGTGGCCGCGGAATCGAGGTAGTGCAGATGCGGATGCGCGGCGAGCAGCGGGAAGTCCGCACGCCGGCTGCGCGTCTCCACCTGCGCGCGCATCGACCGCGGCTGCGTCTCGCGCGACGTCGATCCGCCGATTTTCACGGGACTGCTCATGCGCCCTCCGTCTGCGGCGGTCCTTCGAAGTCGGTTGTGACTTCAGGAGGGCCCTGCTCGAGGGCGCTCCTGAGCGCGTGCCATGCGAGCGACGCGCACTTCACGCGAATCGGGAACTTCGAGACACCGCCGAGCGCCGCGAGCGATCCCATTGTCTCACGCTCCGTTTCCGGGAGCTTGCCGGTGATCATGTCGTGGAAGCGCTCGAACAGCCGCTGCGTCTCCTCGACGGTTTTCCCTTTGACGCTGGACGTCATGAGCGACGCGGACGATTTCGACACCGCGCACCCCGAGCCTTTGAAACTGACGTCCGCGACGCGATCGCCGTCGAGCTTTACCCAGAGCGTGATCTCGTCGCCGCAGAGGGGATTGCGTCCCTCGATGCGCCGGTCGGCATCCGCCATCTCCCGGAAGTTTCGCGGCTTCCGGTTGTGGTCGAGGATGACCTCCTGATACAGCGCGTCGAGGTTTGCCACAGCGGTTTCAGTGTTTCACTGTTTCAACGTTTCAACGTTCAAACGCTGAAACGTTCAAACGCTTACAGTTTCCTCCGTCTTCACGAATCTTTCCAGCGTCGATCGTTCCAGCGCCTCGCGCAGCTGCGCCTGCTCGATGGTTTCCAGCACATCGGCCGCAAAGGCGTAGATCAGCAGCCTACGCGCGGTCTCGGCGTCCACCCCACGGCTCTTCATGTAGAACAGCGCCATCTCGTCGAGACGACCGACTGTCGCGCCGTGCGTGCACTTCACGTCGTCCGCGAAGATCTCGAGCTGCGGCTTGGTGTCGATCTGTGCTTCGCGCGACAGCAGCAAGGTGTTGTTGGTTTGCTTGCCATCGGTCTTCTGCGCGACCGGATGGACGTAGACCTTGCCGTTGAACACACCGTGCGAGCGACCGTCCAGCACGCCCTTGTAGAGCTCACGGCTGAAGCAGTTCGGCTCCGCGTGCTCGATGCGCGTCTGGTGATCGCAGTGTTGCTCGCCGTCGAGCATGTAGAGCCCGTTGAGCGTCGAGCCGCACCCTTCGCCCGCGAGCTTCGTGTAAATGTTGGTGCGCGCCAGCGACCCGCCGGTCGCGTACGAGAACGACACGTAGTGGCTGTTGCGCTCCTGGACGGCCTCGATGGTGCCGACATGGAACGCGCGGCGTCCTTCGCGCTGAATCTTGTAGTGCTCCAGCGTCGCGCCGTCGCCGACGCTCACCTCGGTCACCGCGTTGGTGAAATGCGAGGCGTCGCCGAGCGAGGCATAGCTCTCCAGCACCGTCGCCTTCGCGTTGCGGTCGACGACGATGAGGTTGCGCGGGTACATCACCGTCTTCGCCGAGTGCGTGTCGGACACGAAGAGGACATGAATCGGATGCCGCACGACGGTGTCCTTCGGCACGTGGATGACGACGCCATCCGCCATGAACGCGGTGTTCAGCGCGGTGAAGGCATGCTTGTCCACGTCCGACACGACCGTTCCGATGAGCTGCGTGAGCTCGGGCGGCGCGTCCGCCAGCGCGAAGACACGCGCCCCCTCCTGATTGCTCGGCAGGCGCGAGAGCTTCGGGTTGTAGCGACCGTTCACGAACACGACGGTGTGCCACTGCCCGTCGCCGAAACAGAACGGCTCGATGTCGACAGCGGAGGCGTCGCCCGTCTTCGCGTTCACGAAGGTGAACTCGCGCTCCGTGATCGCGGAGACGCTGGTGAAATGCCAGTCTTCGTTTTTCGTCGTGGGGAAGCCGAGCGCGGCGAACTGCTCGATGGCGGCGCGGCGACGCGCGTTGAGCCAGTCCGGCGCCGACTTCGCGTCTGTCCGGATGAACTCGTCGAACTGGTCGAGATAGCGCTTGGTGCTCACCGCTTCCCCACGATGGCCGATCCCGCGCGATTCGCCACGGCGTCGTCCACCAGCCAGTCGTACCCCTTCTCCTCGAGCTGGAGCGCGAGCTCCTTCGTCCCGGACTTCACGATGCGGCCGTTCGCCAGCACGTGCACGTAGTCGGGCACGATGTAGTTGAGCAGGCGCTGGTAGTGGGTGACGACGATGAACGAGCGGTGCTTGTCGCGCAGCTTGTTCACGCCGTCGGCGACGGTGCGCAGCGCGTCGATGTCGAGGCCCGAGTCCGTTTCATCGAGAATGGCGAGCTTCGGCTCGAGCACGGCGAGCTGGAGGATCTCGTTGCGCTTCTTCTCGCCGCCTGAGAAGCCCATGTTCACCGAGCGATTGAGCATGTCGGCGCTCATGTCGACGAGCCGGAGCTTCTCCTCGACCACTCCGACGAACTCCAAGGGGTCGACTTCCTCCTCACCGCGCGCCTTGCGCATTTCGTTGTAGGCGGAGCGCAGGAAGTAGGCGTTCGACACGCCCGGGATCTCGATCGGATACTGGAACGCGAGGAAGATTCCCGCCTGGGCGCGCGCTTCCGGCTGCATCTCGAGGAGATCCTTTCCTTCGTACTTCACCGAGCCGCCGGTGACCTCGAAGGCCGGATTGCCGGCGAGCACCTGGGCGAGCGTGCTCTTGCCGGAGCCATTCGGGCCCATGATCGCGTGCACTTCGCCACTTCCAACCTTCAGGGAAATCCCTTTCAGGATCTCCTTATCGCCTGCATTGGCCTTCAGATCTTTGATGTCGAGCATGGTCAAGAAAAGGATGAAACGCAGAGGACGCAGGGGACGCAGGGGACGCAGAGGAAACGTGCACGAAAGAACCTCCGCGTCCTCTGCGTTGAATCAGCAGTCCTGCTTGTTAACCAACCGAGCCTTCCAGTGTGATACCGAGAAGCTGCTGCGCCTCGAGGGCAAACTCCATTGGCAGCTCCTTGAAGACTTCCTTACAAAATCCAGATACGATCATCGAAACGGCCTGCTCGGCACTCAGCCCGCGCTGCTTCAGATAGAAGATCTGATCCTCGCCGATCTTCGACGTGCTGGCTTCGTGCTCGACGATCGAGTTCTTGTTCCCGACTTCGATGTACGGGAAGGTGTGCGCGCCGCAGCGGTTGCCGACGAGCATGGAGTCGCACTGCGTGTAGT
>JBOHTL010000147.1:0-10063 GCA_050733735.1 Gemmatimonadaceae bacterium | reverse complement strand
CAACGACTTCGTGCGGTCGGCGGCGCATCTCGTGTCGAGCGCCATCGAGCGCCGTCGCTCCGAGGAGGCGCTCGTCGAACGTGAACAGCAGCTGCGTCAGGCCCAGAAGATGGAGGCCATCGGGCAGCTGGCGGGCGGCGTCGCGCACGACTTCAACAACCTGCTCACGGTCATCAACGTCCATACCGACCTGCTGCTCATGCAGCTCGCCGAGCCCGATGCGATGCGGACGGACATCGAGGAGATCGCGCGCGCGGCGGCGCGCGCGGCGTCGCTGACGCGCCAGCTCCTCACCTTCAGTCGCAAGCAGGTGGTGCAGCCTCAGGTGCTCGATCTCGCGCGCGTCACGCGAGGAGTCGAACCGATGCTGCGCCGGCTGATCGGCGAGGACGTCGAGTTCGAGACCATCGTGGAGCGCGTCGATTCCGTGCTCGCCGACGAAGGTGAAATCGAGCAGGTATTGATCAACCTCGTCGTGAACGCGCGCGACGCGATGCCGCAGGGCGGTCGGCTCGGCGTGGAGGTGCGCAACATCACGGTCGACGATGCGCTGTGCGCCCGGCATCCGTCCCTGCGGGGCGGCGAATACGTGCAGCTCATCGTCACGGACACGGGAATGGGAATGACCACCGAGACGATGATGCGCGCCTTCGAGCCATTCTACACCACCAAGGAACCGGGGCGCGGGACCGGACTCGGTCTGGCCACGGTGTACGGGGTCGTCAAGCAGTCCGGCGGAGCCATCACGGTGGACAGCGCCGCGGGGCAGGGAACGACCTTCACCGTCTATCTGCCGGTGACCGGTGCCGAGGCGCCGAGCGTGTCGGTGACGGCGGAGCGGCGCGTTCCATCGTCGACAGGGGAGACGATTCTCCTGGTGGAGGACGAGGACAGTGTGCGGCGACTCGCGCGTCGTGTGCTCGAGTCGCAGGGATACACCGTGCTCGAGGCGATCAATGGCGAGGACGCCCTGCGCATCGCGCAGGACTATGCGGGCGTGATCGATCTTCTGCTCAGCGACGTCGTCATGCCCGAGGTCGGAGGACGGATGCTGGCGGAGCGGTTGTCGGGGACGCGACCGGACATCGAGGTGCTGTTCATGTCCGGCTACACTGACGACGACATTCTGCGCCGTGGACTGCTGGAGCGCGGCCAGCGGCTCATCCAGAAACCCTTCACGGCGACGACGCTGGCGCACGAGGTGCGGGCGGTGCTGGACGCGAAAAAGCGTCGCCGGTCCGCGGCGCACATCGAGCCGGCCGACGAGTAGTCAGCGCGCGATCTCGATCTCCCGCGACGCGCTGATTGATGCGGCGCCGCGCGGCGTGATGGTGAGCTGCATGAGGTAGCGTCCGCTCGCGGACGCCGGAACGTCGATCGCGACGAGCTGGGGCGATCCCTCGACGACCGCCTGCCATCGCATGCGCACAGCCTCCGGTCTGTCCGCCAGTCGCAGCCGGGCCGCGGCCCGACGCAAGAGACCGACATGCACCGGCGTCATGGTGAGCGTGACCGTCGCCGCGGCCGACGGTCGCGCGCCCTGTGCGACGGCTGGCGCCAGCTCGAAATACACCCCAATCGATGTTCCAGGCTGGACGCGAAGCTCGGTGAGCGCGGCGCGTACGGCGTCTTCCGGCGTCGCCGTGCGGTCGACGCGCGCGGCGTCCACGACGAGCAGATCGGAGAGACACCAGGACGAGCAGTCGACTGGATCGATGGTGTACCGCGATCGCGCCGCGCGCCTCGTGGAATCTCCCAGCGCTTCCACGCTGACGATCATCGTGTCGTTCGCGACCCAACCGGCGAGTGATCGGCCGCGCGTGGAGGCGATCACGGATACCGAGTCGCCTCGCCGCACGGCAAGCGCCGCTCGCCAGCGGTCCCGCGCCAGAATCGTGTCCACGGGCGCGACGGCCGCGACGATGAGCATCGAATCGCCGCGAGGAAAGCGCGCCAACTGGTGGGAAAGCCGCGTCAGCCGCTCGATGTGGCGCGGCGCGTAGCGCGTCCGCGCCCGGCTCTCGCTCAAGCGCCTGAGAGACTCCTCGGAAGCCCCCGTGACTTTGTCCGCCGGCGGGACGAAATGGTAGCTGGGAGAGCGCGAATGCCCCGTGACCGCGAAGTTCGGAAAGGAGCTGAGCGGCAGCTCGTGACGTGTGAACCATTCCGACCAGCCATAGCGCAGCATCAGTTCGCGGTTGTCGTCGCCGAAGACGGTCCCATAGGCGTTGGCGGAGCGATCGTGAATGCGTGCCATGGTCAGCCGCGCGACGTACTCCGAGCGCAGATCGTTTCCCTGGATCATCCACAGCGGTTGTGCCGCCGTGAACGTCGAATCAGCCATGCGTTCGCGTGCGTCGCATGGCGCATCCCGAAACGCGCGACTTCCGCGCCCGTCGGTAATGACGCTCAGGTCCAGCCACTCGCAGCGCTGCCTGGGCGGCATTGTTCGCAGCGCGACGGTGAATGCGGAATCGGCCGCCAGGTATTCCTGTGCGACGTGATGAACGAGACCCGTCAGCGCGGCGCACCACCAGCCGTCGGCGCGGCATTCACCGGACGCGCGCAGTGCGGCGTCGGAGCTGTCAGCCTCCAGGTGGTAGCGTACCCGCTGCCCAGCGATCCAGGGATCGTCCGGGGTGAGCCGGGCGGCGCTGTCGAGCGTCGCGAGCAAATGCAGTCGAGCCTCGACGATGCGTTCCGGCTCAGGTTCAGCGTCGGACTCCGTCGAATCGTACCAATAGCAGAACCGTCCGACGAGGGCGTCGCACGGACGTCCCATGCTGCCCCCCGGCTTGCGCGGCAGGTTCGCCCGACGATGGCGTTCGAAGCGGATCTGCGCGGACCGCGCGTCCCGGATCACGTCCTGATCCGACGGCGCGTCGCCGGCCGGAACGACCGCCATCTGCGCTAGCAAACCCAGCGATGCGACCAGCATCATTTCAGATCACAACCACGCGAGCCGACATATACAATAGATGATGATGTCTCCTGCCCGAACTCCCGCAATGGTTGGCGGGTCACTCCTTCTCGCCTCGGGGCTGCTCGCCCAGCAGCCGGATACGATGCCGGCCGACACCGCGCGGAAGCTGGTGCCGGTGACCGTGACTGAAAGCCGGGCCGTTGGCGCCGTGGGTGGCGCGAGCGCTGTGGTGATCAAGCCCGAACAGCTGCGCTCGTCGCCGGCGCCGGTGCTCGAACAGGCGCTGCGCGAATCGCCCTTCGTGCATGTGCGACAGAACTCGCGTGGCGAGATGGAGCTTTCGATCCGCGGCTCGGACTCGCGTCAGGCCGCGGTGCTGCTGGACGGCATTCCGATCACGCTCGGCTTCGACCATCGCGCCGATCCGTCGCTCGTTCCCCTCACGGGCGCGCAGAACCTCGTGATCGTGCGCGGGCTGTCGTCGCTCCTGAATGGCCCCAACACCCTCGGCGGGACCATCGAGGTCTCACACGACGACGCCTTCGGGCGGCTTGGCGGCGGACGATTGTGGGGGGGCGCGGGTGTCGACGAGAACGCGGCCTATGTCGCCTCCATCGGTGGTGGACGTGACTTCGAGGGGGTGCTGGGCGGCGAGCTGTCGATTCGCGGAGGAGTCGCGCATCGCGATCGCGAGGGCTTCACGTTGCCGTCACATGCGCGGGACTCGACGGCCGTCGAAGGATTGAGGACGAACAGCGACCTGCGCGAGTCCGACGGCTTCGGCGCCCTTCGCTGGCGCGGTGATGCGGGTCGCAGCCTGGGCCTCCTCGTCTCCGGATTCGACGCGGAACGGGGGGTGCCGCCGGAAGAACACATCTCGGAACCGCGCCTGTGGCGCTACCCGTATCACACGCGCGTGCTCGCGACGGTGTCCGCGAACGCCGGAAGCTTCGGAACGCCGTTCGGTTTCGGCACGCTCGAAGGCGGTGTGGGATACAACGCCGGCCGGACGAAAATCAACAGCTTTTCCGATCGCAGCTACAACAGCGTGGTGGACGAGGAGCTCGGCGACGAGCGCACCTGGACCACGCGCGCGCGATTCACACATTCCCTGCCCGCCGGCGCGCAGCTGCGCGCGGCGCTCACGGGGGCGTTCGTGAATTACCGGGAGACGCTGCCGCCAGATCCGGTCGCGGAATACGAGCAGCATCTCTGGAGCGGTGGCGCCGAAGTGGATGTGCCCCTCGGCGCCTCAGGGCGCACCAGCATCAGCGGTGGACTGGTCTACGATCGCGCCAGCACACCGCAAACTGGTGGACGAACCCCTGGCGACGAGAGTTTCGGCAATGTCGGCTGGCGCGCCGGCCTGACGCACGATCTCTTCGCGCACACGCGACTGCATGCGAGCGCGAGCCGGAGGTCGCGGTTTCCCGCGCTGCGCGAGCTGTACTCCGGTGCGCTGAATCGCTTCCTCCCGAATCCCGATCTCACGCCCGAGACGCTGCTCGGCGTCGAGGCCGGCGTCACCGTCGACCGCTCGCTCGGTCGCATTCCCGACGCCACCATCCAGGTGAATGCATTTCATCACGACCTCACGGACGCCGTCGTGCGAGTCACGATCCCCAACGATCCGGATCGTCGCTTCCAGCGCGTCAACCGCGACCGTATCCGGAGCTACGGGGTGGAGATGCTCGGCGGGCTGGCCTTCAATGAGGATCCGCAGCGCGCCGTCACGCTCACGGGCGACGCCACGCTGCAGCAGATCCTGATCGCGGATCAGATCGCGGGAGGAATTCGGCACGCGGAGAACAATCCCGAAACGCGCGGCATGATCGAGCTGGGCGTCCCCATGCCATGGCGCGCGCGCGGCTTCGCGAACGCGCGCTACACCGGCACCCAGTACTGCATCAACTCGGACACCGGCAGCGAGATGCAGCTCCCGGGGCGCGCGCACGGGAATGTCGCGCTCGAGCGACGCTTCACCCTGGCGACGCGCGGCGCCATCCGCAGCCTCCGTGCAGTGCTGGCGCTCGACAATGCGACGAACACGGCGATCTACGATCAGTGCGGGCTGCCGCAGCCCGGACGAACTCTTCGACTCATGTTCTCGTTCCAGTGAATGGCGGCGTCAGTGAACGGTGATCTTCAATGAACGGCCGCTTTGGGCCACGAGCTGCCAGCCAGACGCTGTCGAGCGTACCGCGCATATAAAGGTAAATCGTGAACACGATGAGGCTGTATCTGCGCAGTTTGCTCGATGGCGTTCAGCTGGTAGCTCGCAGCGCACGGCGGCAGTTGGTCGTGTCGGTAGCTCGCAGCTCATGGCGGCTGTTCGTGGTCCTGCTGACTCTCACTGCTTGTCTGCCCGAAGCCACGCGCCCCCGCGCCGGCGTCCCCACCCTCGACGACGCGGGCAGCGACGGATTCGTCGCGCTCTCAACCGGGCGCGAGCACGCGTGTGCGCTCACGGCCGACGGCACGGCGTACTGCTGGGGAAGCAACGAGTTCGGTCAGCTCGGCGTGAGCGAGGGCGAGACGACGTGTCCGCGAGGCGATCGCGACATCTCCTGTCGAACCCGAGCCACGGCGGTCAACACAGCGTTGAAGTTCCGCAAGGTCGCGGCGGGCGGCGTTCATACCTGTGCGCTCGCTCTCGACGACCGCGTCTACTGCTGGGGCGACAATCTCCGAGGCGCGCTCGGCGATCCTGTCCTCCGCAGGAGTGACGTGCCCGCGCCCGTCGCGACGACTTCGCTCTTCATCGACGTCGCCGCGGGCAGCGAGCACTCCTGCGCAGTCCGCCTCGACGGGGTGGGTGCGTGCTGGGGCCATAACGATTGGGGGCAGGTCGGCGTCGCCGGCAGTCTGGTGAATTACAGCGTTCCCGTCGCTGTCGGTGGCACGATCCGCTTCGCGTCGATCAGCGCGAGTGGCGAACGAACCTGCGCGCGCGCGCTCGACGGCTCCGGATTCTGCTGGGGAAGATCCCTGTCGGGCCTCGGCGGTGGACCCGGAACGAGTCCGCAACTCAACCCGGCGCGAGTACCGGGGATGCTGTCGTTCCGGAGCCTCGAGGCCGGCGTCAATACGACATGCGGCGTCACGCTCGCGAACGCGGCGTATTGCTGGGAGGCGAATTCGCTGGGCACCATCGGCGACGGCACGCTCGTCCCCAGCGAGTCGCCCCAACTGGTCTCAGGGCCAGTGACGCTGGTCGCACTTCGGAGCGGTGCTTCGCACACCTGTGGAATCGACGATATCGGACTTGCCTGGTGCTGGGGCGTCGGCGAAAGCGGTGAATTGGGCATCTCTCCGGTGTTCCTGCGCCCGCAATGCGGCGAGTCAAGGCTGCTGTGCGCGACCCTCCCGCAGCGAGTCAGCGGATGGCGCCAGTACAGCGTCATCGCCACGGGGCAGGGCAGCTTCAGTTGTGCCCTCACCGTCCGCGGAAACGTCTTCTGCTGGGGTGCTGGCGACATGGGGCAGCGCGGCGACGGTCGCTTCTCGTCCGGCGAGTGGTCCCCCGTCAAAGTCGCCACGCCGTAACGCGTTACGCCATTGTGACAGACAACACAGCAGTCCCGCCACTAAACCGTTAAATCCAGCCGTCGCGAATTCGTAACGTGATGAGGCAAGTACGCCGCAATACACTATCGCGCCGGCGCTGCACCCGTCTTAGGTTTGATGCCTTGCCGGAAGTTCCGGTAAGGATTGTTGGCTGGACTGCGGCAGGTTCCGACGACGGACCCTGCGTAGAAGAGGAAACCCTATGCATTGGCTTGCAGCTGCTGCGGCGCGCGCTGGCATCAAAGGCGCCGACGCTCTCGTAATACCCGGCGACATCGGCATGGTCGACGCGTGGGAGATGGCATCCCGCACGCTTGGCGTCTCGACCGCCGATTTGGCGAAGCTCCTCGCCCCCACCTTCGGTCTCGCCGAGGCGGATTTCGACAAGGCGGAGCCCCGCGCGCTCACTCTCCTGCCCGAGCGCATCTCGCGCAAGTATCACGTCTTCCCGCTGCGCGAGGACGATCGGCATCTCGTCGTCGCGACCGCCGATCCCACCAACATCGAAGTCGAGCACGCGATCGGCTTTGCCGCCGGCCGTCGCCCTGTCTTCGAGCTGGCCACCCCAGCCGCGATCGAGGAAGCACTGTTCGGCGCGTACAGCGCGGACCGCGGAATGGACCAGCTGCTCAGCAGCGTCGACGAGCAGATCGCCGACGCCGTTCGCGTCGTCGAGGAGCTCGAGCCTGAAGCAGTTCTCGCCGCGGAAGTCGATTCCGCACCGGTCGTCAAGCTCACGAACCTGATTCTGCGCGACGCCATCCAGCAGAACGCGAGCGACATTCACATCGAGCCTGGCGCGAAAGGCGGCACCGTGCGCTTCCGCGTCGACGGCGTGATGCGGCAGTACATGCATCTCCCGATGCTGGCGCTGAATCGCGTGGTGTCGCGCATCAAGGTCCTCGGCAAGCTCGACATCGCCGACCGGATTCGCCCGCAGGACGGCCGCAGCCGCGTCGCCGTCGACGGCAAGTACGTCGACCTCCGCATCTCGACCGTCGCGACGCGCGACGCCGAGAAGGCGGTCATTCGTATCCTGCGCCCCGACAACACGCGCAAGCTCGACGAAGTCGGTATCACCCCGCGTGAGCTCGCGCGGCTCCGCCAGCTCCTCAATTGCCGCGACGGCATCGTCATCGTCACGGGGCCCACCGGCTCGGGAAAGACGACGACGCTGTACTCCGCGATCCGTGAGCTCGCGACGGGCGAGGTGAACATCTCGACGGTCGAAGACCCGGTCGAGTACGAGCTCCCTGGGATCACGCAGATCCAGGTGGACGCGAAGCGCGGCATCACCTTCGCCAACTCCCTTCGCGCGCTGCTTCGCCAGGACCCCGACGTCATCTTCGTGGGTGAGATCCGCGACAGCGAGACGGCGCAGATCGCGGCGCAGGCCGCCATGACCGGCCACCTCGTTCTGGCCACGATGCACACCAACGACGCGATGAGCTCCATCGCTCGTCTCCTCGATCTGGGACTCGACCGCCAGACGATCGCGACGACCCTGCGCGGCGTGCTGGCCCAGCGCCTCATCCGCCGCGTCTGCCCCGACTGCGCGCAGCCGCTCATCGGAGCGCTCACCGAAGAGGAAGAGACCCTCGGCGCGCGGTACGGCGTCCTTCCGCTCTCCCGGGCAATGGGGTGCAAACGCTGCGGCAACAGCGGCTATCGCGGCCGTCTGCCGCTGATCGAAGTGGCCGTGATTACGCCGGCCCTTGCGGACATGATCGCCGGCGGCACGACTGCCCACGCGTTGCAGCGCGCGGCGATCGCGCAGGGAATGGCTCCGCTGCGTGATGTGGCCGTGGCACGCGTGCGCCGCGGCGAGACGACGCTTCAGGAGATCGAACGCGTCGTCGGCGACCAGATCGAAGATCAGACACATCAGGAAAGCGGACCGCCGGCGATTCTCGTCGTCAACGCGGATCCGGCGTGGCGCCGCATGGCCCGCGCGCTGCTCGAAGGCGGCGGCTTTCGGGTGGTTGAAGCAATCGACGCATCCCAGGCGATGCAGCTCATGGGAACAGGAGAGGACTTTTCACTCATGGTGACCGATCTCATGATGCCGGCGCTGATGCAGCCGGCCATCCAGCAGCAACAGCGCGCGCCGTCACTCCGACCGACGACCGCGATTCCGATTCCAATCCTGCCACCTGCGCAGCAGCCGCAGGAGCCGGCACCTCAGGCACCCGGCGCGAACGAGCCGCGCGAACCCCAGCATGTCGATTGGGCGCGGTACGTTCAGTCGTCGATTCGCCGGACCGAGCACTAGGGGCAGGGTGGCGACACCCTATCTCCATTCCGCGTTCTGCCACGTACATTTCCGGGCAATGAACGCGGTCACTCCGCTGATCGACGAGGCCGCGCTGGAACGCCTGCGCGGCTTCGGCGGCGACAAACTGCTGCACGGGATGATCGAGCTGTTCGTGCGCAACGCCCCTTCTCGCGCCGCGGACGCTCGTGAAGCGCTCGATTGCGGCGACGCGGCGGAACTCCGCGCCGCGCTCCATGCCCTGAAGTCCAGCGCGGGCCAGCTGGGCGCGACCAGCGTCCACGAGGCATGCGTGGCGGGCGAGGAGCTGGCGAGCCGTGGAGAGCTGAGCGCCTGCGTGGCGCACCTGGAGCGCATCGAGGCCGATCTCCCAATGGCCTGCCGCCGGCTCGAGGCCGTGCGCGGCGCCGCCGCCTGAGCCGGTCCGGAACCTCACCGTCCCGCGCCTTGATGCCGAATCCCCGGCTTGCTGTCGTCGAGGACAACGCGGACAACCGGCTGCTGCTCCAGGCCATACTCGGCGACCGCTACGATCTCACGGAGTACGATAACGGAGTTACCGCGCTCCAGGGGATCTCCTCAGAGCGGCCCGATCTCGTGCTGCTCGACATCTCGCTGCCCGGGATGGATGGAAACGAGATCCTCCAGCGCATCCGGAAGGACGTCACCCTCCGCGCCCTGCCCGTGATCGCGCTGACCGCGCACGCGATGGCGGGGGACCGCGAGAAATTCCTCGCGGCCGGGTTCGATGACTACATCACCAAGCCGATCGTGGACGAAACGCAGTTGTTCGGCGCCATCGAACGACTGCTCGGGAAACATTCGCGGCAATAAGGCGTCTAACAGCTAGACCAATGCGGCGCGGCCGGCCCCCCCCCACCTCCGCGCGGCTCTCTCCCAGGACAATGAAGCTCGATCGCAAGCAGCTCATTCAGCGCGCCATTCTCGCGTTCACGACCGGCCTGTTTCTCGCCTGCTCGGCCCAGATCGCCGCGCAGCCGGGCTTCATGCCCTAGTTCGGCTCTGCCTCGGCTCGGCGCGAGGAATCCGCTGTGTCGCGCCGCCGATCTGGCGCCGACCCCCAGCCCTCGCGCCTCAGCGCTCGATCGCCCTCGTATGCCAGAGAATCAGGCCTCCCGCAACGCGGCCATGGGCGTCTCCCGAAACACCTCACGTCCAGTCGCGAGGCCGATGATCACCGCGATCGCGGTCATGACAATCGCCACGATGACGACGGGCCCGATGGCGGGCGAGTAGGTCTGCTCGAACACGAACTCCATCAGCAGCCAGGCGCCGCCCAT
>JBOHTL010000146.1:0-3768 GCA_050733735.1 Gemmatimonadaceae bacterium | reverse complement strand
GTCCGTTGTCCTCCACCGTCAGCTCGACGCAGGCGCCCGTGTCACGCGCGGCCACCCTGATGCGACCGTCAGGCGGCGTGAACTTGATTGCGTTGCCCAGGAGATTGCTCAGTACCTGGACGATGCGCGCGCGGTCCGCGCTTATCGCAGGCAACTGCGCCGGAACGTCGACATCGATCGCGAGACACGCTGCATGCGCCAGCGGCGTGACGACGGTGACCGCCTCCTCGATGACGGGCGCCACCGGCGCCGATTGCCGGTGTATCGCGAGCGTTCCCTGCTCGATGTGCGTCACGTCGAGCAGATCACGGATGAGGTGATCCATGCCGCTCGCCGAACGCCGGATGACCTCCAGCTGTCGCCGTCGATCCTGCTCGGACAACGGCAGCTCGGCCATGGCTCCCGCACCCATCATGATCGTATGCACGGGATTACGGAGATCGTGCGCCACGATGGCCATGACGTCGTCGCGCAGACGGATGGCGCGCTCAGCTTCGGCTCGGGCGGCCTGTTCGCGCTCCAGCATCGCCAGTCGGTCGGACACCGCTTCCCGCAACGCAGTGACGTCGGCGCAGGCACCGGTGAGATATCGCGGCGCACCGGCCTCGTCGAGCGACATGCGCGCACGGTCGGAGATCCAGCGAACGGACCCGTCGGGCAGGACGATCCGGAACTCCTCGTCGAAATCCGCGCCATGCTTCGCGCTTTGCTCGTAGGCGGCAAGCACCCGCGGGAGATCGTCGCGATGGATTGCGCCGAGCAGGCGGTCGAGGGACTGCAGCGACTCGTCCGCCGGAAAGCCGAAGACCGCGGCCAGACCGTTGGCCCAATCGAGCGATTGGGTCCGAAAGTCGAAGCGATAAATACCGATCCCCGACGCCTCGAGCGCGACCTGCAAGCGTTCTTCCGCGGCGCGGCGGGCTTGTTCAGCCGCCCATTGTTCCGAGAGGTCTTCGGCGATGCCAAGGAAATAGCTGATGCCGCCGGCGGCGTCGCGCACCACGGTGACGATCACGCGCGCGTATACGAACCCGCCGTCGAGGCGAAGGAATCGCTTCTCGATGGTGTACTTCGGGATCGCGCCTGCGGCGAGCCTGGCCGTCATCGCGAGGCACGCGGGCAGGTCGTCGGGAAATGAGATTTCCTGAAATGAGTGCTGCAACAACTGCTCGCGCGGCATGCCGAAGAGATCGCACAACGCGGGATTGACGAACAGAAAGCGACCCGTGACATCGAAGTGCGCGATGCCCACGGGCGCGCGCTCGATGGTCTCGGCGAGCCGCTTCCTCGGATCGTCGTGCCGGCTGACGTCGATGTCGCGCGAGACGTGGCCAGATTCGTGAGGTGTCATAGCGTCGCCGTGCATTGGCTCCATGCTGGCACTGCCTTTGGGCCTTGTCCAGAGCGCCGAGGGGTCTCGTCGCACAGTCCGCAACAGACGGGCCGTGAGTAGTTTGTCCGAATGCTCGAGACCATTACCAGCGCCAATGCCTGGCTGAACGGCTATGTCTGGGGTGTCCCCATGCTGGTGCTCCTCATGGGCACCGGCGTCGTCCTGCTGTTCGTCACCGGCGGCGTGCAGTTCCGGCACATCGGCACCGCGCTCGGCGAAGTACTGGGCAAGCTGCGCAACCGGAGCGCACAGGCGGGCAACGTCACGCCATTCCAGGCCGTGGCGACCGCACTGGCGTCGACTGTCGGCGTCGGGAACATCGCAGGAGTCGCGACCGCCATCACGCTCGGCGGTCCTGGCGCGCTCTTCTGGCTGTGGATCTCCGGACTGCTCGGCATGGGCACCAAATACGCGGAAGTGGTGGTCGCGCTGCATTATCGGGAGCGCGACGCGTCAGGCACGATGCGCGGCGGCGCCATGTACACTCTCAAGAAGCGCGGCCTCGGATGGCTCGGCGGCGTCTTCGCCCTGCTCACCGCGCTCGCGGCATTCGGGATCGGCAACATGGTGCAGGCCAACTCCGTTGCACAGAGTCTGAACGAAACATTCGGCACCTCATCGACGATCGTCGGGATCGTGCTCGTGGTCATCTCCGGCGCGGTCATTCTTGGCGGCCTGAAACGCATCGCCGCGTTCGCCGAGCTGCTCGTCCCCTTCATGGCGATTCTGTATCTCGGCGGGGGAATCGTGTTGCTCCTGATCCACGCGGATCGGATTCCAGATGCATTCCGTCTCGTTTTCGACGGCGCGTTCAGCGGGACCGCGGCGGCCGGCGGCTTCGCCGGCGCGACCATCATGATGGCCATGCGGTTCGGCGTCGCGCGCGGGCTCTTCTCCAACGAGGCTGGACTCGGCAGTGCGCCGATGGTGCATGCCGCCGCCGATACCGATCACCCGGTCCGACAGGGGCTGTACGGAATCTTCGAGGTCTTCGTCGACACCATACTCATCTGCACCGTGACGGGTCTTGTCGTGCTGGTCACCGGCAACTGGCAGAGTGGTTCGACGGGAGCGGCGCTGTCGGCGCAGGCGTTCACGACAGGTCTCCCCGGCACGTGGGGCGGGATCATCGTCACGGGCGGCTTGGTGCTGTTCGCGTTCTCGACGTTGATCGGCTGGAGCTATTACGGCGAGACGGGCGCCGTCTATCTCTTCGGCAGCAAGGTGGCGATGCCATACCGGATTCTCTGGCTCGTGTTCATTTATCTCGGATCGGTGGGCTCGCTGCAACTCATTTGGAGTGTCGCCGACACGCTCAACGGGCTGATGGCAATCCCGAACCTGATCTCGGTGCTCATCTCGCTTCCGCTGTTGCGGAAGCTGCACAAGGAATTCTTCGACGGCCGGCGCCACACCGAGGCCGGAGGCAGCGTGGAGTGAATCCGATCATCGATTGTCACGTCCACCTCAACAACTATCACGAGCAGGAAGCGGTCTCGCTGGAGCAGAGTCTGGACAAGCTCCAGGAAGCGATGCAGGAAGCCGGAGTGGGCTACTCGCTGGTGCTGACGTCGTACATCGTCAGCGCACACCGTCCCAGCACGGCGCAGGTGGTGAAGGCCATCGAGAAGATCCCATCCCTCGGCGTGGTGGCGGGGATCAGCTATCTCAACTATCGGCAGCGCGACCTGCGCGAGCTCGCCGACTTTCTCAGCGCTGGGCTGGTGAAGGGCCTCAAGCTCTATCCGGGTTACGAGCCTTTCTATCCCCACGATCCGCGGCTCAAGGTCGTGTACGATCTCGCCGAGGAGTTCGACGTCCCGGTGATGATCCACACGGGCGACACCTACACGCCGAAGGGGAAGGTGAAGTACGCGCATCCCCTCGAGGTGGACGAGGTCGCGGTCGACCACCGGAACGTGAAGCTCGTTATCTGCCACCTCGGCAACCCCTGGCTGGTGGACTGCATGGAGGTGGTCTACAAGAACTCGAATGTGTACGCGGACTTCTCGGGGCTCATCCTTGGCGAGTTCACGGAGGCATTCGAGGACTACATGGAAGAGCAGATCGGCGAGGTGATCCTCTATGCCGGCGAGCCGCGCAAGTTTCTTTACGGTTCGGACTGGCCCATCTGCTCGATGAAGTCGTATGTCGAGTTCGTGAAGCAGCTGCGGCTGCCGGCTCCGGATCTGCAGGCCATCATGTACGAGAACTGCCGGCAGCTCTTCCGTCTCCCGCTGCCGGCCGTGGATGTCCCGCCAGGACGCGGTGACTGAGAAGAAGGCGCGGTCTCGCATCGTCATCCGCGAGATCCTCGACGAGAACGATCCGGCCTTTCGCGCCGCGTATGCGTTGCTGCGCGCGTCCTTTCACAG
>JBOHTL010000145.1:0-11221 GCA_050733735.1 Gemmatimonadaceae bacterium | reverse complement strand
AAGCAGGCCGATCCTGAACGGCGTGCTCTGGGAGCTTCGCGCTGAGCTCATGCGCATGGTGGCGACGAATGGTCACCGGCTCGCGAAGATGGAGGTGCCGATCGCGACCGCCGGCGCGCCGGCGAGCGACCTGATCGTTCCACCCAAAGCGCTCGATCAGATTCGTCGCCTGTTCCCGGAAGACGAGGAACTCGAGATCGCGCGAGGCGACAATCACCTGGGCTTCCGGTCGCCGTTCACGTCCGTGTTCACGCGACTGATCGAGGGGCCGTACCCGAACTACCAGCAGGTGATTCCGAAGGACAACGACAAGTACGCGATCGCCGACAAGGTGGCGCTGACGAGCGCGCTGAAGCGCATGTCGGTGATTGCGTCGGATCAGACGCATCGCATCCGGCTGTCCTTCAACCAGGCGCTGCTGCGCTTCAGCGTGCAGACCCCCGACCTGGGCGAGGCGACCGACGAGCTGCCGGTTCGCTACTCGGGCGATCCGCTCGACATCGGCTTCAACGCGAACTACCTGCTCGAGATCCTGCGCTACATGCCGACGGACGAGGTGAAGCTCACCTTCAAGGCACCGGAGCGCGCGGCGGTGCTGGAGCCGGAAGGCTGGAGCGATCCGGCGTCGTATCTGACGCTGGTGATGCCGCTTCGATTGGTCGACTGAGCGGCTGGTGAAAGTGGTTCGAGGTGCGAGGTGCGAAGACAAAGTTCCAGCGCACCCCGCACCCCGCACCCCGCACCCCGCACCAGCTGGACCGCGCGTGAAGCTCGACCGGTAAGCCGGGTTCTGTCCCGCCTCGCGGCGGTGACGATCATTCCTCTGGGAGCGCGGTCGCCCACGCCCTCTAGCAGTCTACCCGTGGCGTCTCGATCGGACCGGGCCGGCCCTCGCCACCTATTTGACCTTGCTCCAGTCGGGGTTTGCCGTGCCGACGCTGTTACCAGCGACGCGGTGGTCTCTTACACCACCCTTGCACCCTTGCCTGTGCCCTCGCGGGCCATCGGCGGTCTACTCTCTGTTGCACTGTCCGTAACGGCCGCCTCACGGTGGCCGCTCCCAGGAGTTACCTGGCGACTTGCCCTGCGGAGCCCGGACTTTCCTCGGACCGAAGTCCGCGATCGTCTGGCCGAACCACGCGTGAACGAAATATAACGCGACCGAGCGGACGCGGCTTTTCGAGACCACCGGGATCGATATGCCAATCCTGCGATGACGCACGAGCCGGCGGGTCGTGACGGACCGTTAGACGGCGCCTTCTAGACATTTCCGCACACGCCGACGCAGGCGCAGAACCTCTCCCTCAACTCGCCGCGTCTCCTCTCCCCATGATCGATTCAACGCAGGATCCCTCGCTGCCGCCGACGCTCCCGGCGGTCACGGCACAGGTGAGCGCCGTCGCCACCGTGCTCACTCCCTCCGAGCGCATTCGCGTGGAGGCCGCGGGGGTGGGGCTGTACGAGGCCATCCACCATGAGTCCATCGACGCCGCGCTGCGCGACGTTCGCGAGGCCCGCGCGAACGCGGTGGTGCTCAGCGTCAGCTACTGCGAGCGCTTCTCGAGCGAGCCCGTGGCCGCCATGGTTCGCGAGTTCCCGCGCGTGCCGACGGTGGCGCTGCTCAGCGAGCTCGGACCGCGAACACCACATACGCTCCTGTCGCTCGGAACGAGCGGCGTCCGCCGGCTCATCGATGTCCGCGACGCATCGGGGTGGCGCGCGCTGCGCGCCGCGCTCACCGATGAATGCGGGAACAGCGTGCAGCGACTCGCGCTGCGCCAGCTTGCGCGCGACCTCGAGGGCGCGTCGCACGACTGCTGGCGATTCTTCGAGGCGATTTTTCTCTGCCCCTCCCACGTCTGCACGGTTCGGCGTCTCGCGCGCACGCTCGGGATACTTCCGAACACATTGATGAGCCGATTCTTCCGGGCGCGGCTGCCCGCGCCGAAGCGCTATCTCGCGATGGCTCGGCTCGTCCGCGCGGCGCATCTCTTCGAGAACGGCGGATTCAGTGTCGCCAACATCGCGAATCATCTCGAGTACTCGTCGCCGCAGAGCTTCGGCCGGCACGTTCGCAGCATTCTCGGGCTCACCGCGATGGAATTTCGTGAGCGGTACGACGGCGCGGGAATGTTCGAGCACTTCCGCGGGGAGCTGGTCCTGCCGCATCTCCCGGCGCTGCGCGCCCTGACGCCGCTGAGCTATCAGATTCCGCCGGCGTCGATGCGTCCGCGTTCTAGGCGCTCGCCGCGATATACGGGATGATGTCGGTCGCGGTCGCGAGCGCGCGGACGTCGAGTCCCAGCGCCTCCAGCGCCTCGCGGCCGCCTTCCTCACGATCCACGAGCGCCAGGATCCCGACAGGGACCGCGCCCGCGCGCCGCACGGCTTCGACGGCGCGCGTCGCCGACCCGCCGGTGGTGATCACGTCTTCGACGATCACCACCTTGTCTCCCGCGGCAAGCGGTCCTTCCACCTGTTTGCCGGTGCCGTGCGCCTTCGGTTCCTTTCGGACGGTGAACGCGCGCAGCGGGCGCGACGTATCCGCGCTCGAGTGACAGATGGCGTACGCGATGGGATCCGCCCCCAGTGTCAGTCCTCCGATGGCGTCTGCGTCCCACTTCGCAGCCGCGATGGCCGCCAACCCAAGCCGGCCGATCAAGCGCTGACCGTCCGGTGTCATTGTGGTCAGTCGAGCGTCGATGTATAAGGTGGATTGTCGTCCCGACGCCAACGTGAAGTTGCCGCGGCGCGCCGACCGCGTCGCCAGCATGCGAACCAGTTGATCGCGTTTGGTCATCGGGGAGCGGGACGTTAGTCCGCCGGCACACCACCGTCAATTCTTCTCCAACCACGCGATGTCGCTCGCCAAAGTCTGGACGAGGATGGGGCTCTTTGCGCTTCTGCTCAGCGCAATCGTCCTGTCTCTGTTCGGCAGTCTGATCGCGGCAGATCGCGCGCTGTCGTCCGCGGACAGGCGCTCGCTCGAGCTGGATGCCCGCGGTGCGGCGCTCGTCGCCGAACGCGAGCTGCGACTTTACGAGGCGGCGCTGAGCGAGTTCTTCGGGCCCCTGCTTGCCGCCACGGCCGCGTCGACTACCGCTGACAGTATTCCGCCGGTGTTCTCCGCGGTATGGGTGGCCGACGCGCGCAGCACGCTCGTCTGGCGCTCGACCATGGCCAGCGATGTGCCGGACACCGCGATTGTCCGGTTGTCGCGAGCGGCCGCCGCGGAAGGCTCGGGACGGATGGGTATCGTGACGGGAGCGGACAGCGCGGTCGGCATCCTGCTGCTCGCCGTCCCTCTGCGGCATCGCGGCGCGCAGCTTGGCAGCGCGGTTGGACGGATTCCAGGCGATCGCCTGCTGTCGATCCTCGGTCGCACCCAGTCCGAGGAAACGACGCTGGCGCTTCGATCCGGGAGTCGGCACATAGCGGCGCGCGGCATCGCGGAGACTCGCGCTCCGCTCCGCGCCATCGCGAGCGTCGCCTATCCCGGCGACCCATTGCAGCTCGAGGTCGCGCACACGCCCAGCGGTCGTGCGCTACGTACCGCCCTCTGGCTGCTCGGCGTCGCGGCGCTTGTCGGGCTGGCGGCGGCGCTCTGGCGCGAACGCAGACATGCGCTTTCGCTCGCCGGCCGAACGACGGAGCTCGAACGTCTGTATCAGGAGGTGGCGCGCTCGAACCGCATGAAGAGCGAGTTCCTCGCGAACGTGTCGCACGAGCTCCGCACCCCGCTCAACGCGGTTGTCGGCTTCGTGGAGATGCTGCGCGAGGGAGTGTATGGCGAGCTCACGCCACGCCAGGCGTTGCCCGTGGATCGCGTCGCGGCGTCCGCCGGCCACCTGCGACAGCTCGTCGATCGCCTGCTGGACATCGCCAAGATCGCTGCCGGCCGTCTCGAGGTGCATCCAGAGCCGCTCGTCCTGCGCCCATTCGTGCTGAACGTGGCGAGCGAGATGGAATCCCTCGTGTCCGAGCGCGGCCTTGCGCTGTCGATCGCCGTCAGCCCCACGCTGCCCCGCATTCGCACGGATCAGACGCACCTGCGCCAGATACTCATCAACCTGATCGGCAACGCGGTGAAGTACACGGCGGTCGGCGGCATCCAGGTGAAGGCGAAGATCGTCCCGAACGGCAACGCCCCGGCGGAAGACGACGGCCTGGACGTCGGTCCGCCGCCGGATGCATCACACTCGTGGGTGGCGCTTCAGGTGAGCGACTCGGGCATCGGTATCGCGCCCGCCGACCGCGAGCGAATCTTCGACGAGTTCGAACAGGTGAACGCCGGCGCCCGAACGGACTCGGCGCGCCGGGGCACCGGCCTGGGACTCGCCATCTCGAGACGGCTCGCGCGTCTGCTGGGAGGCGAGCTCACGGTCGTCAGTGAAGTCGGCACGGGCTCCGTCTTCACGGTCTGGCTGCCGGCGGATTCGCCGGAGGTGAAGCCGAACTAGTCGGTGGTCGCCTCGCGACCGAACATCGACTTGATCTTGCCGAAGAGGCTCGTGCGATCTTCGGCGGAAGTTTGCAGGACCGCCTCCTTGAGCGCCTCGGCGAACTCCATCGTGTTCGCGTACCGCTTCGCCGGTTCCTTCGCGAGCCCCCGCATCACCACGGACTCGATGGCGTTCGGGAACTTCATCCCCGGCCGCGCGGAGTTCAGCACGATGGGCGGCTGCGACAACAACTGAGAAAACATCTCGCGCGGCGTCTTCGCCGTGTACGGCAGGCAGCCCGTGAGGAGAAAGTACGCGATGGTCGCGAGGCTGTACTGATCCGCCGCGGGCGTCACCAGTTCGCCGGACAGCGCCTCGGGTGCGACGTACATCAGCGTGCCGACGAAGAATCCCGCACGCGTCAAGCGCTGCTCGGGCGTGGTGTCGGTGTCGGTCGCGATGCCGAAGTCGAGCAGCTTCACGACGCCGGTCGCCGCGTCGTACATCACGTTCTCGGGTTTGAGGTCGCGGTGTACGATGCCGGCTTCGTGCGCGGCCTGAACGCCGGCTCCGATCTGCGCGACGATGTCGGCAACTTGTGCAGCGGGGAGCGGACCGTTGCGGCGCGCAAACTTCTCCAGGAGCTCGCCCATGGCCCACTCGATGACGAGGTAGTGCATTCCCGCACCCGCTTCGCCGATCTCGATTGTCTTCACCACGTTCGGGTGAACGACCCGTTCGCCGAAATGCGCTTCCCGAAGAAACCGCTGCACGGCCGTGCGGTCATTGCGGAGCTTCTCACGAAGCACCTTGACGGCCACCTGCCCGTGTTCGGCGTGTTTGGCACGAAACACGGCGGACGTGCCACCTTCGCCAACCTCACTCTCGAGCGTGTAACCAGCCAGCGTTCGCCCGACCAGATTTTCGCGTGGCACGGCGCGAACCTAACCTTGCCGCAGGGGGCAGGCAAGCGATCCGCGGACTGCCCCAACCCCCAATTTCTTGACAAAAAATGGACTCGCACTCTATATAGGGCCGCGCAAGTCCCGGCTTGCCCGGCACCGATGGGCAGGATCGTCTCACCCAGTAGGAGGCAGCTCGAATGGCCAGAGGGAAGGTGAAGTGGTTCAATGATGCCAAAGGATACGGCTTCATTGAGCAGGAAGGCGGCGAAGATGTGTTCGTGCACTTCTCGGCGATTCAGATGGACGGATTCAAGACTCTTACCGAAGGACAGGAAGTAGAGTTCGAGATCCGGACCGGAGAGAAAGGCCTGCACGCGGCAAACGTCACGCGGGTCTAGAACTCCACGCCTCCGCGGTCCTGCCACCGCCCGCCCAGCTACCGCTCGGCGGGCGGTGCTGTTTCTGTACGGCGTGCCCGCAACGCCCCCGCCAGCCCCAGCCCTCTTTCTCGTGGACGGGTACGCGCTGATCTACCGCGCGTTCTACGCCATGATCGCCCGGCCCCTGACCACGAGCCGCGGCGAGAACACATCCGCGGCCTGGGGGGTTGTCAATTTTCTCAGACTGCTGCACCAGAACCACAAGCCCGCCTACCTGGGCTGGGTGCATGACTCCGGCCTCTCGTTCAGACACGAGACCTTTCCTGCATACAAGGCGACGCGCGAGAAGCTGTCCGAAGACCTTCAGGACGACTTCGACCGCGGCATGGACCGGATCTGCGATCTGCTCGAAGCCTACCGGATCCCGATTCTCACCGTGCCGGGCTATGAAGCCGACGACGTGATCGGCACGCTGGTGCTGCAGGCCGTGAAGCAGGGAACCAACGTCGTCGTGGTCTCAGGGGACAAGGACTTCCAGCAACTCGTGCGGCCGGGTGTCTGGCTGCTCAATCCCGGCAGAGGCGGTTCCGCCAACATCGAGGAGCACTGGGTCTCGATGGAGAACGCGACCGATCGACTCGGCGTCCCGCCTGCGCTGGTGACCGACTACCTCGCGCTGGTCGGCGACACATCCGACAACATTCCGGGGGTTCGCGGCATCGGCGACAAGGGGGCGGTCGAGTTGGTCAGCGCGTACGGCGACATCGAGAGTATCCTCGCGCACGCATCCGAGATCACCAAGAAGCGACCGCGCGAAGCACTGCTGTCTCAGGGCGCTGAGGCGCGACTCTCGAAGCAGCTCGTCACCATCCATGAGGACGTTCCCATCACGCTCGATCTCGAGTCGATGCGCGTGAAAGACATGGATCGACGCCGCGTTCGCGACCTGCTCGTCGAGCTCGAGTTCCACACGCTCGCGCGCCAGATCTCCGTGCCCGACGACGAGGGAGCGCCCGCGGCCGAGCGTCCCGAAAGCGCGCCGGCAGCGGAACAGCCGAATTTGCAGACGCGTTATACCCTCGTGACGGACGTGAAGGAGGTCGCCGCCGTGGTCACGAAGGCCCGGGCGTCACGACACCTCTCGATCGGGGTCCAGACGTCCATCGATCCCGCGGTGCCGAACCCGAACGATCCGCTGCGGTCGTCGTTGGTGGGCATCGCTCTTGGTGTCGCGCCGGGTGAGGCGTTCTACTTGCCGCTGGCGCACCGGAAATATCAGCCCTATCAGCCCGCGCTTGAGCTCGTGTCCGAAGAGCCGGCCGCGCCGAAGAAGCGCACCAAAGCCGCGGCAAAAACCGCCGAGCCGGCGAGCATCGCAGCGCGCGCCGTCGCGAGCGGCGTTCCCGAGGTCGTGAATCTTCCGTCGCTCGGCGATCCCGCGATGCGTCCGCTGCGCGAGCTGCTCGAAGATCCTGGTGTGCCGAAGACGGCGCAGAACGGAAAGTTCGATCTGCTGGCCCTGCGCCAGATCGACATCGAGCTCGCGGGCCTCCAATTCGACACGATGATCGCGAGCTATGTGCTCGATCCTGGACGCCGAGCGCATTCGCTCGACGTGCTCGCGCTCGAGTTTCTGCAGCACAAGCTCACGTCGTTCGAGGATCTCTGCGGAAAAGGGAAGAGCCTCATCCCCTTTGACCAGGTGCCCGTGGGCTGCGCCGGTGAATACGCGTGCGAGCATGTGGACGTCAAGCTGCGTCTCCACGAGGAGTTCGAGCCTCAGCTCGAAGCCATGGCCGCGCGAACGCTCTTCGACGACATCGAGATGCCGCTGCTCCCCGTCCTGGCCGACATGGAGTGGAGCGGAGTGCTCATCGATCTCGAAGGTTTTCAGGAGTTGAAACGGCGCTTCGAGGGGGAAAGGCAGCGCCTGGAAGGATCGATCCATGCCGCGGCGGGGCAGGAGTTCAACATCAATTCGCCGATTCAGCTGCGAGAGATCCTCTTCGACAAGCTGAACCTGCCGGTGTTGAAGAAGACGGCCAGCGGACCCTCCACGGACGCCAGTGTTCTGCAGCAGCTCGCGGACGCCGGGCACGAGCTTCCCGTGCTCCTGATGGAGTACCGCGAGGTGACCAAGCTCGAGAACACGTACGTCGATGCGCTCCCGGTGCTTCTGAACCCCCGGACGGGCCGGCTGCACACGACCTTCAACCAGGCCGCCGCGGCGACCGGACGCCTGTCGTCCAACGATCCCAACCTCCAGAACATTCCGATCCGCCGCGAGCTCGGACGGGACATTCGTCGTCTCTTCGTCGCGCCCGCGGGCTCGCTGCTCCTGTCGGCCGACTACTCGCAGATCGAGCTGCGGCTGCTCGCCCATCTGTCCGGTGACGCAGCGTTCGTGCAGGCGTTCAGGGCCGGCGGCGACATCCATCGCCAGACCGCGGCGTTGATCTTCGAGGTGGACGTCGACGCCGTTACGCCGGAGATGCGCGCGCGCGCCAAGACGATCAACTTTGCGACCATCTACGGTCAGGGGCCCCACGCACTGTCGCGGCAGCTCAGGATCAGCCATGCGGAGGCCCGCGAGTTCATCGACCGCTACTTCGAGCGCTTCACCGGTGTGCGCGCGTACCTGGATTCCTGCGTGCAGCACGCGCGTACGCATGGATTCGTGCAGACCATCTTCGGCCGGCGTCGGTACGTGCCCGAAGTTCGCGAGAGAAACTTCAACATCCGCGCGTTCGGTGAGCGCGTCGCGGCGAACTCGCCGATCCAGGGCTCCGCGGCCGATCTCATCAAGATCGCGATGGTGCGTGTCGCCAACGCGTTGCGCGACCGTGGGCTGGAAGCGAACATGTTGCTGCAGGTCCACGACGAGCTCGTGTTCGAAGCGCCGGAACGCGAGCTCGAGGACCTGACGGAGGTCGTTCGCGCCGAGATGGAGGGCGCGGCGGAGCTGGCAGTGCCGCTCGTCGTGGACATCGGCACGGGCCACAACTGGCTCGAAACGAAGCTCGACTGACACAGCCGTCGTGACGGAACGCGCAGCCCCGTATCGCGAGTTCACGTCGCGCCGCGCAGGAATGATCCACGCCATGGACGGCGGCCTCTGGCTGCACCGCCACGTCTGGAAGGGACGCCCGATGGCGCACCTCGTCTCCACGGATCGCCAGAAACTGCTTGCATACGGCACCCGCGTCGGTCTGTCTGCCGATCGACTCCAGTACAAAGCGCTCAAGGATCCGCGCACCGGCCAGGTCCGCGATACCTGGCACTGGGACCTCGGCGGTCCCTTTCTTCCTCCTCCGGGTCCACGCGAGTGACTACGCTCGAGAAGCTGGGGCTTCACCGTCCGGAGCTCCGCGCCTGGGCCTCCTACGACTGGGCATTGTCCGGGATGCAGACGGTGATCATGACCGCCGTGTTCCCGGTGTTCTTCGTGTCGGTCGCCGCCGCGAACTACGAAGGATCCGCGGCCACACAGCAGCTCGCGCGCGCAAACACCATCGCCCTGGTCATCGTCGCGCTGCTCTCTCCCATCCTTGGCGCCATTTCCGACTTCACGGGGAGCAAAAAACGGTTTCTCGCCCTGTTCACCCTCATCGGTGCGCTGGCGTGCGCCGGCATGGTCCGCATCCAGGAAGGCGACGCGGCGCTGGCGTCGACCCTCTTCATCATCGCATTGGTTGGGGCCACCGGATGCATGGTGTTCTACGAGGGACTGCTTCCGCACATCGCCAGCCGTGAAGAGATGGATCGTGTCTCGACGGCGGCGTATGGCATCGGGTATCTCGGCGGCGGCCTGCTCGTCGCCCTGAACCTTCTCTGGATTCAGCAGCCGGAGTGGTTCGGCCTCGGCACCACTGCCAACGCGGCGCGCGCATCATTCGTGTCGGTCGCCGTGTGGTGGCTCATCTTCGCCATCCCGATCTTTCGGCGCGTCCCTGAAAAGCGGATGCTGGAGTCCGATGAGCGCCCCGATCACAACGCCGTGCGCGTCGGCTTCCGGCGCATGCGCGAGACCATCAGCGAGCTGCGCGGATACCGGCAGGCCTTTCTCCTCCTCGTCGCGTTTCTCATCTACAACGACGGCATCTCGACGATCATCAAGATGGCGACCGCGTACGGCAAGGAGCTTGGGATCGAAGATCCCGTGCTCATCGCGGCCGTCGTGCTGGTGCAGTTCGTCGGAGTGCCTTTCGCCTTTCTCTTCGGCCGACTCGCAGGGCACATCGGCGCGAAGACCGCGATTTTCATCGGCCTCGGCGTGTATGCCGTCATCAGCATCCTCGGTTACTTCATGCGAACGCCACTGCACTTCGTCGTGCTTGCGGGCCTGGTCGGAATGGTGCAGGGCGGTACACAGGCGCTGAGTCGTTCCCTGTTCGCGAGCATGATCCCGGCGCACAAGAGCGGCGAGTTCTTCGGCTTTTACAGCGTTTTCGAGAAGTTTGCTGGAATCTTCGGGCCGCTGCTCTTCTACCTGGCGATCGAAGCGACGGGATCGAGCCGATCGGCCATTCTCTCGATCATCGTGTTCTTCATCGTTGGCGCGATTCTGCTGTCGCGTGTGGACGTCCAGGAAGGGCAGGAAGTGGCGCGGCGCCGAGAGCAGGAACTGCTGCAGACATTGACGTAGTTTTTCCGCACACGGAGATTGGCGGCATGTGGCGTTTTCCCGGGTTCCCCTGGATTGTCGCGGCCTTCCTTGGTGGCCTTGTGTCGGCCTGCGACCGTCAGGACGCGCCGCGCCGTGTGGATACCGCTCCGGAGACCGCGACCGCCGCGGTTCCGGCCGACGCCCCGGCGACTGCCTGGGTGAGCGCGCTGGGATCCATGCTCGTCGTGCCAGGCGACAGTGCCGGCACCGGGATCGTCATCTTCCCGGAGGCACCCACCTCTCGGATGCTCCAGTCCGGGCCGCTCAAACTGCTCGCGCCAGCGGGCGATTCCTCACTGGTCCAGGCGTCGCTGGTAGCGACCGACTCGCAGGTCTGTGGCGAAGCGCCGCTGATTCGCGTGCAGGACAGCCTCGCGACGTCGTGGACCGTGGGAGTTGTTGGTTCCGTGGCGGCGGCGATTCCCATGGATTCACTCGAAGCGCTGAGCCGCGCGGATTCGTCGAAGCTCGCTGCGGAGCTTGCCCGCCTCGCGTCGACGGTGCCGATGCAGAGCGATTCGCGGTTCAAGGGACTGCCCTTCGCGCTGCTGCGCGCGCGCCAGTTCGTGACGGGCGGCCGACGAGTGGTCGTGTCGCATCTCGTGCGCCGTGTTCCGCATGAAGCGGCACCAGTCGAAGAACACACCTTCATCGTCGCGGAGCGCGACAGCGCGACCGCGAGCACCGCGCTCGCGCTTTTATTTCATCTGCGCTCGGAGGGCACAGAGGAGACCGCCGACCAGTTCGAGGTGCTCGCCGCGGTTCGTGCGGGCGATGGCGTATGGCTCATCCTGTCGCGCGACAACGCGGCGCAGACCACGTATCAGG
>JBOHTL010000144.1:0-5648 GCA_050733735.1 Gemmatimonadaceae bacterium | reverse complement strand
CCCGCCGCCCGCGGTCGTGGCATTGGCACTCGGCTCCTCCAGCACGCTGAAGCTTGGGCGCGACGGCGAGGAGCGCGCTCTCTTGGCGTCGAAACACAAGACATCAACGTTCCGGCATATCGCTTCTACGTCCACTCGGGCTTCGCTCTGGTTGCCGCTGTTCGCGGCGCGTATCCCGAATACCCCGATGAGGTGAAGCTCTGGCTGCAGAAGAGAATCCCGACGGCCGGCTAACGTGGAGTTGAACCAAACCGGCGCTGTGCGGATCCAAAGGCTTGCGGGTGTGTATATACACCCGTATATTTCCTGGTGCGCTTCACCTGGGATCCGGACAAGAGCCAGCTCAACTTGCGCGATCGCGGCTTCGACTTCGCGTTCGCCACGCTGATCTTCGACGGGCCGACCTTGGAGCGCGTGGACTACCGCCAGGACTACGGTGAAACCCGCGTCGTTGCCATCGGCATCGCCGATGGCATCCCGCTCACCGTAGTCTATACCGACAGGGCTGAGGGCGAGGACTTAGTTCGTCGCATCATCTCGGCTCGAGTGAGCAACCGCCGTGAGCGCAAAGCGTACCGCCAAGTCATCGAGTAAGCATCTTCCCAATCGCGGCAAGGCAGATCTCCGGCTGCTGCGACGAGTCTCCGACGCTGCCATTCGCAGAACGTCGCCGCCGGAGCTCGCCGATCTGCCGGAAGACTTCTGGGATGAAGCAGAACTCGTCGTTCCGACGGCTAAAGTGCCCATTTCCCTTCGAGTCGATAGCGATGTCCTGGACTGGTTCCGCGACGAGGGCCCTCGTTATCAGAGCCGCATGAATGCCGTACTTCGCTCATACATGCAACGCGCCAGGAAGCAGGGTCGGAAGAAGTCCAAGTCACGGACCGCCTAACGTGGCGTTGAAGCCGTCGGCGCTTCGGTCGGAGGCGGCTGGCTCGCTACGCTCGCCTGCCCCATTGATGGAGCGCCACCACAAGACCTCACCGGAGCAGGATTCGATGAAAGCCTACATCGCAACCACAGGCCTCTTGTTCCTCGCTCTCGTGACTGCTCACGTTCTTCGGCTCGTTCCAGAACCTCATCTCGCGCGCGACCCGTGGTTCCTACTAACCACGCTCATTTCGCTTGGGATGGCTTTGTGGGCCCTCATGTTATTCAGAAGCACGTTGCGATCGGAGACCCCTGCCGCCTCTAACGAGGAGTTGAAGCCGACGGCGACCCCAAACAGTTTGGTGGAGTATTTCTAACCTGCGCCGCGGCTTTCTGTGAAGCGGCGCCCCGCGTCAAGTGCTGGTGCACTTGCCGTTCGTTGAACCCTCGATTGTCGCTCCGCGGTCGAGGTGCTGCTCACCCTTCTGTTCGCGCTCGTGTGTGAGACACATTGGTCTCGGCGCATTGGAGTATTCGAAAGGGGCGGACGGCGCCAACTAACTCTCGGCTCTCGCCAGCGGCCATAAGCTGCGACGCGCTCGCCGCCCCGACGTCAGTCACACTCATTCGCGGAACCTCTATCGCTTCCTCCTAGGCGGCGCGCGGCCGCGGCATCCGCACCTTCGTCGCGTCGAACGCCACCCCGTCCCGCCACAGCGCGAAGACGATTCCCGCGAGCCGACGGGCCAGCGCCACCACCGCGATCCGCTTCCCGCGCCGCGCCGCGATGGTGAGCGCCCAGGCGCGGAGGACCGTGGTGTCCGCGCTCTTCGACCGAAGAATGCGCCACCCCGCTTCCCCGCGTGCGCGTCCGCGCATCGCGTCGGTCCGTCTTCACCCGACGCCGGCGCGTGGCGTACATCGGCGCAAAGTTCGGATCGGCCACGACGACGTCATGGCCCAGCTCCTCGAGCAGCTGCGCGACCCACTCGCTCTCGGTCGATGCCTCCACGAGAATCCGCGCCTGCGGCTGGTTCCCCAGCACCGCGTGGAAACGCTCAGGGGTCGTGGCGATCCGCTGCTCCGTCACGCTGCCGTCCTTAGCAATACTACAGATCTGGGTCTCGCGTTTGTGAAGATCGAGTCCTATGGTATCCATGGCGGCTGGCCTCCCGGTGTGTGCCCCGTCGCGAGACGGTGAGCACGTTCAAACCTTGTGGGGCGAACCTGCCACCACGCTCCCGTGGAGGTCCAGCCGCTTCATACCAACTAACTCCGGCGCGTTAGGCTGACGTTATGGCTAAAGAGTCTGCAAAGTGGACTGACGAGCAACGCGCTGAGAGTGCCCGCCAGTATGAGCGCATCGGCTACCAGTCTGGTGAGTTATGGCCGGCTCCGCCTAAAGAGCTTACCGCTGATCAGATTCTAGAGCTGATGCGTCGCGTGCCGGACGGTGCTGGCTTGGCTGGTTGGCGCACTGTACTTGCGGAGGGACTGTGACTACGATGCGCAGCCTAACGAGGCGCTGATCTCTCTCGCTGGACTCGCTCACGATCGCGGCCAGGAACGTTAGCGACCGTTCGCCGATAACATCCGGATGAATGCGCCGGGGCACCAACCGATGTACACGCGGCTGATCCGCATCGTCGACGGCCAGTCTCGAATCTCGGACCTCGGGATCATTCCCCCGGGTCGACCGCGAAAATCCGGGGGAGGCTGGATAGCGTAGCCGACGCCGCATTCCTCCCCATGCCAGGCGAAGTAGAACGCGTGTGGCCTCGGCGGCTCGGAATTGAATGCCACCTTGAGATCGGGCTTTTCCAGCAGGCGCGCAACGGGAGTGCCAACACCGAATCCGTCAGCCGTTCGAAACGTGTCCGAGGTGACGACGACGTCCTGGACGAGCTCTCCCAGCTTTCGGAAGACGATCGGGTGGCCAGAGATGTCATAGACGAAGGCGCGCTGTCTCTGACCGGCGTCGTCGAACGTCCAGTCGACGATGACCGTATCCCTCGCCGGTCCGCACAGCCGGCGCAATCCCTCCAGCGGTGCCCAGCGTTTGATGGGACCGATGGACGTCGACGTCAACAGGGTGGCCGTGGTGTCGCAGGTGAGCGCGGGTGGCCGCTGCGAAGGCTGGCGCTGTGCGACTTCCTGCCCTTCGAGCTCAACGCGCAAGACCACGCATCGCCCTTCGGCCCCGTGGACATCCGGCGCGAGCCAGCTTCGGTCGAGATCGCAGTGCAGCGTCATCCTGTCCCAGCGGTTCGCGACCGACTGGAACAGCAATCGATATTCCGACTCACCGTCCCGTTTCGCGCACAGCTGGAATCGCTCCCCCGAGCGCTCCAATTCCTCTACTGTCTCCCTCCTCATCCAGGCAAGGTAGGCGCGAGCCAGGAACGAGCCGGTGCTGTCCGTGCGCGTCGACGTGAGATCGTCCCGGCACGCGCGCGTCGTATCGCTTTCCGGGCGGAGCATGACGGCGATCGTCGCATCGACGACGGGGACGCCGGACCGCGTGAGGCGACCGGTGAGCTCCGGCGTGATCAGCGTCTTGCGCGGCAGGTCTTCGCATGCGCCGAGGATGCCGGCGAGAGATATGACCGCGATCGCACGCCGTTGCGTCACGGCTGGCAATCCTTGTGGCAGGTCAAGGTGAGGGTGTGCATGGTGCGCTGAAAGGTCCATGCGCCCGGAAAGACCGCCTTGACGTCGTCGGCGATTCGCCGGCCTTCGGCTGTGCGGGCATCGACGTGCGTGACGATGACGCGCGTCGGCTGGATGTACTGCGCGATCACCCGGCGTGACTCGTCGTTCAGGAGCGCCCAGTACGGGATAAGCGCGACATCGATGCGCGACTTGTGCAGCCGCAGCGGCGCGAACGTCGCTTCGGTGATGTCCGCGTCGCCGACGTGAAGCACACGATGGCCTCCCAGCTGCACGATGTACCCGAGCTGCTCGACATCGTGATGCTGCTCGCCGGCATGTGGGAGGCGCATCACGTAGATGGTCACGCCATTGACCCCCGTGTACTCGATGGTCCCGGGGGCGGGACCGCGCGCAGACCCGAAGAATCTGTTGTTGCCCGTCAGGTTCATCCCCGCCCGCAGGCTGTCGATGACCTGCTGGGACGACATCATGCCCGGGCCGTAGCGGGCAAAGCGACGGTGACTCACGATGGGCTCAGGCGCGAAGTGATCGCCATGATAGTGCGTCACCAGGATGACGCTGATGCTGTCGAATGGTGGCTGCGCGAGCGCCAGCTGGAGCTGCGTCTGCTCATCCGGAACAGGATGGGCTTTGTACTTCCGGAACAGCGCGTCGATCAGGACCCTGTCCTTTCCGTCACTCAGCATCACGCCCGCGTTGGCGAGATACGTGATCCGCAGGGTGGGCTGGGCCGGCGCCTGCTGGACCGGCGGCCGAATGGATTGATCGGGCGCCAGGTGGAGTGTCCGGATTCCGCGCCGGCACCAGTATTCCCCGTTTCCAATTCCAGGAATCGGTCGAGCCTTGAGATCCGTCGCAAATCGATCGAAGTAGGGGACGAATCCGAGCGTTGTGCCCTTCCAGCCCAGGAAACGGACCGAGTCCAGCGTCAGCCGCTCGTCATGGAAGCGCTTTCGCTCGCGTGCATATCCCACCACCCTGGCGATCACGTCGTTGAAGCGGCGTGGAAAGTCATCGCGCACCCACTTCGAACCTGTGGTAATTGCGAAGGGCCGAGCCAGCGCGTTAGCGAGTCCGGCGGAGTCCGCGGCGTTGAAGGACTTAAACCAGCCATCGATGGCTGCAATGGCCTCACGTCCGCTGCACCCAGAGCGCGCGCCTCCGGTGTCTCCGACCACTCTCCATTTGATGCGCTGCGCTTCGGCGGATGACCACGCCAGCGGCCATAGCCACATCGCTATAATGAAATTTCTCATGCGTCGCCGAAGTGACGATGCGTCCGCATGGGATGTAACGCCGCTTTCCTGCAGTGCGACAGCGCACAAACAGCATGTTCGCACAGAGTGATAGCGTCCTCTTTTAGTGGCAGGCCTGCAAGCGGCTGCGTGGCTTTTCGACGCTCGCAAGTACGCTCGAGGCGTACATTCTCATTGACCGGAAAGACGGGTGGCGTCTTCAGGATGTCACATATTTTCAACGCGAATAAGTCCTCGCGAGGCGGCTCGGGGTCATGAGATATTCGGACCTTCACAGATTTACCGAACGTTCCCGCGCGGTTCTTCATCTCGCGCATGACGTTGGGCGAGAGCTCGGCCATGACGTCGTATCGCCGAATGACGTGGCCCTCGGCTTGAACGCGAGGGACAAGGCGTTGCGATTCTCGTCTACGAAGACGTCGACCTCGTCGCTCTCAGATGCGAGCTGGAAGGCACTTTGCCTGTGGTTTCTCTCTCACCCCCGTAAAGGAGAACCACCGATCGAGTCGGACATTCGCGCCCGACACGCCGATCAGGAGTCATCTATTGAGGCATTACTTGGATAGCCCAAGGCATTCCTGGCGGGGTCGTTCTCCCATTCTACTCATTCGGAGCCGCGACCTAACGAGGAGTTGAACCTGACCGGCGCTCGAGGGTGGCGGCTCGCTCGCGATGCTCGCGAGCCTCATCTTGTTTGGTGCGCCGGCAGGTTAACTCCAGTGCGTTAGCGCTACAACAGGCACCTCGGCAGGCCGAGTTGCGTCCAGAGGAACACCGATGGCCCCTGTCGGTCCGGCTAACATTCGCCGTCGTGCACCCTCAACGCGCCCGGAGCGCGATGGCCGGATC
>JBOHTL010000143.1:0-2576 GCA_050733735.1 Gemmatimonadaceae bacterium | reverse complement strand
GCCTCATCGAAGTCGATTCGGCTTCGGCGGCGCTCATCCGTTGGACGCATTCCGACCACGACGATGGTCGCGTCGTGCCGCGCCTTGCGGCCGCGTTGCGCGACGAAGATCGCTGCGTGCGGCGCGTCGCAGGCTCGCTGCTCGGCCGGGTGCAGCACGCGAGCGCGACCGCGACGCTGGTCGAAAGCCTCGAGCACGCACATGAAGGCACGCGAGCCGCCGCCGCCATCGGACTCGGGATCGCGGAGCAGGAAAGCGCGATCCAGGCCCTGATCGCTCGCCTGCGCGACAGCTCCCCTGACGTGCGACGTTCCGCCGCGTGGGCACTCGGCAACATCGAGCATCGTTCGGCGCTCGTGCCGCTCATCGAGCTGCTCGAGCGCGATACGGATCCGCGCGTGCGTCAGGCGGCCGCGTGGGCCATCGGCGCCGTGACGGGCTGACTAGATCCGGTAGAGATAGCTCGCTTTGACGAAGAAGCCGTCCTGCGTGCGCTGCAGCAGCGACGGCTCGAGGAACCGCGGAGAACCGAGCGTCGCCCCGTAGCCGAAGAAGAAGACGGTGCCGGGCGTGGGCTGGTACGAGAACAGCCCGTCCCAGCGCAATCCGCCGCGTTCCTCCGCGACCGCGCGTCGGAAGCTGCCGTCGGCCGCCCGAATCAGAATGGGATCGTTGGTACGCGACTCGTCGCGCAGTGAGTCCACCTGCACGGCGTCGTACTGGGCCACCACCCGCACGAACACGGGGCGCGCCACCTGATACCCGAGCTTGAGACGTGGAATCATGCGCTGCCGAACGAGCGATGCGTCGGACGTCCGGTAGTAGCGCTGGTCCACCCAGCGCGCCTCGACGCGCGCCCGCGCGGTGGGCCGCCAGTTGACGTTGAACGACGTGAAGAAGATCCAGGCCGAGGACCACTCGTCGAAGTTCTCGTCGTGACCCGCGACCACGTCGGCGCTGGCAGATAACGTCTGCCATTGCGGAGTGGTCACCGTGACGCTGCCGCCGTAGTTCGGGAGGCGATCGGTGCCGACGTATGGCACCGTGTCGACCGGCGCTCCATTCGCGTCGCGGCGCTCGATGTAGAAGTTCTCGTACAGGAACGCCGGGTACTTGAACGATTCGATGAAGGTGAAGAGGCTGGTCCGCCAGCCACCGCTGAACGCGAGGTTGGTGCGAGTGTGGAACTTGATGTCGTTGGGCTCGGTGCCGCTCACGAACCGGTCCCACTCCCAGGTGCCATCCAGGCCGGTGGAGAAGTGCACTGCCTCCAGCCGGCTGTTCGTCGGGAAGAAGCTCCAGCGCGGAGTGATGTTGGCGCGCGCGATTCCGGCCCGCGGGATGAAGCCGCTCGCGGTGAAGAATTCGGGATGCACGCCCTCGAGGGTGACGCTGAGGCCGCGCGCGCGGCCCGGCCTCACCAGCGAGAAATCGAACAACGGACGCGCCGCCGAGCTGATACCGGCAGAGCGCGTCACGCTGCCCGCGATCTGCCCGGCGAACACGTATCCGCCGCGGAGCAAGCGCGTGTCGAAGCCGGCAACGCGGTTGTAGGAGCTCCCCTCGGTCCGATCGGTGAAGACAAAGCCGGCGTTGGACTGGGCGCCGAGATCGCGGCGCAGCCGCGCGATGGTGAACACGGGCCGTTCGCTGCCTGATGACGAGATGGTCTCGTCATCGATGGCCGAGAGGATACCGACGTTCAGACCGCCCACCTTTCCGGACGCTTTCGCCGCGGCAACGGGCGCCACGATGCGCCTGGTATAGATCAGCGAGTTCGGCACCTCGAAGTTCTCGTTCGACTCCAGGAAGAAGGGACGCTTCTCGGCGAAGGCAATCGCGGCGCGTGGATCGTACACGACCTGCCCGACATCTGCCTCCACCTGAGAAAAGTCCGGATTGACGGTGCCACTGACGCTGAGGTTCGGTGTCGCGCCCCAACGGATGTTTCCACCGTACTCGGGATCGGAGCGCCGGTACGACCAGCTCGCATCCGTGGGCGAACGGGGACGTCCCGTTGTCTGCGACGTGGCGACGGGGTTCAGATCGAGCACGAGCCCGCGCCTCAACCGCGTGAGCCCGGTGAGCTTCCCGCTTTGGGCGAGCAGCGACGGCCTGCTGTTCTCCGCGGGGACCCAGGACTGCACACTGCCCGAGTGCTGTACGTGGCGCATGACGTGAATGCCCCATCGCTGCACGTCCGCCTGTTGATACCGCAGGCTCTTGAAGGGGACGCGAATCTCGACGACATAGCCATCCTCCGTGACGCGACCCTTCGAATCGAAGACGAAGTCAGGGCTCTGGTCGGTCGCGCCAGATCCGCTTCCTCCTTCGGCCCAGATGGCGTCCCCTTGAACCCCGCGCGCGTTCACCATGATCACGAAGGCGCGACGTCGATCGTCGAACGTGTCGAGGTACAAGCGCACGTGGTCCTCGCCAGCGATGCGATCGCGATCGGCCAGCGTGTTCACGACGCGACCATGCGGCTCGAAGGCGCGGATGGCGAGGTACAGCTCGTGATCGGAGTACATCACGAGCACCTCGGTGGAATCGTCGGCGGGCGCGCGATCCACAGG
>JBOHTL010000142.1:0-8160 GCA_050733735.1 Gemmatimonadaceae bacterium | reverse complement strand
GTCTTACACTGGTCCGCGCCTGTATCTCGCAAGCGGCGTCACCACCATCCGGACCACGGGCGGGCGCTCGCCGTACGCGGAGATCAACACGCGCGACGCGATCAACGGCGGCCGCGTGCCGGGACCGCGGGTGCATCTCACGGCTCCGTATATCACCGGTGGCCCGGAAGGCACCGCGGGGAGCATGGCGCAGGTGAACAGCCCGGAAGCGGCGCGCCGGTTCGTGGCCTACTGGGCGCAGGAGGGCGCGACGTGGATCAAGGCCTATACCGACATCCGCGCCGAGGATCTCAAGGCGGCGATCGACGAAGCGCACAAGCGCGGCATCAAGGTGACGGGACATCTGTGCTCCGTGAGCTTTCGCGAAGCCGTGGCGCTCGGCATCGACAACCTGGAGCATGGCTCGCTCACCAACACGGATTTCGATCCGGAGAAGCGCCCCGACCACTGTCCGCCGAACAGCATGGTGCGCACCGGGATGGCCAGTGCGACCAGTGACACTGCGCGCGCGGTGATCCGCGAGATGGTAGGGAAGGGGGTCGGGATGACGTCGACACTCGCGGTGTTCGAGCCCTTCTTCCCGAAGCGCGACGTCAGCGATGCGCGCACCCTGGAGGCGATGAGCCCCGAAGTGCGCGAAGCCTACCTGCGAATGAGGACGCACATCGATACGGCGTCGACCTGGCCCTACACGGCGCAGATGCTGAAGAATGCGATGGATTTCGAGAAGGCATTCGTGGAAGCGGGGGGACTGCTCGCCGCCGGCGTGGATCCGACCGGTTTCGGCGGCGCGCTCCCGGGATATGGCGATCAGCGCAACTACGAGCTTCTCACCGAAGCCGGCTTCGCTCCCGTCCGGACCGTGCAGATCATGAGCGCCAACGGCGCGAAGATCCTGGGCGTGTACGACAGGCTGGGATCCATCGAACCAGGGAAGATTGCGGACCTGGTGGTTTTGCGCGGCGACCTCGCGGCGAATCCGTCGGTCATTCGGAACGTCGTCACCGTCTTCAAGGACGGCGTCGGATACGACTCGCCGAAGTTGATCGCCGCGGTCAAGGGCCGGGTCGGCATCGACTGACCATCGATGCGTGGCGAGCGTGCGAAGATGCTCGCGGGGGAGCTCTACGATCCCATGGATCCGGAGCTCGTTGGGGCGCGCAATCGGGCGCGCGATCTGTGTCAGGACCTGAATGCGACGCGCGAGGCGGAGCAGGATCGTCGCCGCGCGATTCTGCGCGATCTGTTCGGGGCCGGCGGTGACAGTGTCTGGATGCAGCCGCCCTTCTTCTGCGACTATGGCGCTAACATTCAGCTCGGGCAGCGCGTCTTCTTCAACTTCAACTGCGTCGTCCTGGACGTGTGTCCGGTGCGGATCGGCGACTTCACGCTCTTCGGTCCCGGCGTGCAGATTCTCACGCCCATGCACCCGCTCGACGCGGAACAGCGTCGGCGCGAGGAATATGGCAAGGCGATCGACATCGGTTCGGACGTCTGGGTCGGCGGCGGCGCTCTGATCCTCGCGGGTGTGCGCGTGGGGGCACGCTCGATCATCGGCGCGGGGAGTGTGGTGACGCGCGACATCCCGGACGGAGTGTTCGCGGCGGGCAACCCCTGCCGGATGATTCGTCCCGTCGACGGGTAGGTGGCTGGAGCGCTAGGGAGGCGTTGGCGTCGCGACGAGCGCGCGGATGTACGTCTCGAAATCGTCGTGCATGATCTTCATTGCCGGACTTTCGAGCATGCGACGGAACGACTGTTCGCGGCCAAGCTGCCACATCCGCTTGGCCCAGGAATGAAAGTAGTCGTCGGGAAGCTGGCCGTGCTCGTGCGCGTACCACGCGATCTCGAAGAGTGAAAGTTGCATCAGGTTGAGGAAGTATTCCTGGACCTCGCGCTCCGAATGCAGATGTTCCACGTCATGCGCATGCACCGACGCGAGAGACGGATGTTCGACGCGCAGCCGTCGCAACTGATACTGCATCTCGACGAGCTTCGCGAAGTTGGCGACAGCCTGCGACTTCCGCGATTCGCGGTACTGGAACGCGGTGTAGAGCTGTCCTCCCGCGATCGCGAAGGAGGACAACGCCTGCAACGTCACCTGCAGGATCTGAATGGTGGGCGGCATGGTGCTGGAAATTAGCCCGGCTCACGCCGCCGAATCGTGGCGCTATGATTGTGTGGTCCCATGACGTCACAGCCCTTCGATCTCCAGGCAGGCACCGCGGTGCTCGAGCGTACGCCGGTCGCGCTCCGCGAGATGCTTGCGGGACTGCCCGCGCCGTGGATCTCCGCAGACGAAGGACCGGAGACGTGGAGCCCGTACGTGGTGGTCGGGCATCTCGTCCATGGTGAGCGCACCGATTGGATTCCGCGGGCGCGCATCATTCTCGACCAGGCCGCCAATCGTCGGTTCGAGCCGTTCGACCGGTTCGCCCAGTTCCGCGAGAGTGAGGGGAAGTCCCTGGCGCAGCTTCTCGACGAGTTCAGCGATCTCCGGCGCGCCAATCTCGGCACGCTCCGCGGCTGGAACCTCACCGGAGACCAACTCGCGCTCGAAGGCGAACATCCCGAGTTCGGCGCCGTCACGCTGCGCCAGTTGCTCGCCACCTGGGTGGTGCACGACCTGGGACACGTCGCACAGATCGCGCGCGTGATGGCCAAGCAGTACCGTGAGGCCATCGGCCCGTGGCGGGCGTACCTGCCGATCGTGGATCGATGAAGGGCGCGCGCATCCTCGTGGCCGCGCTGGTGGCTGCCTGCGGCGGCGACGCCCGCAACGAGTCACTCGTGGAAGTGCTCCGGGTCGCGCCGCCGCAACTTCTCGACGACAGTCTCGAGATCACACCACGGCTCGACACCACCCAGAACGCTCCCGAACGCGGCCTCGTCGCGCTGAGCATCGAGGTGCAGGTGCGCAACGCCAGCGGGTCCATCCGACCGGTGCCGCGTATCGGGTTGCGCGCCATCGCCGAGACCGCGAGCGACACCGGCGCCCCCCCGTGGCACTACGTCATCGGTCGGCGCACCGTCGATACCCTGCGCGCGGGGCAAAGCGCCAGCTTTGGCGTCACCACGTCTCCGGCAACTCTCGCCAGCCGCAACGCGGCCGCGGGTGTTTATCGGGTGGAGGCGGTGCTCGGCGACTCGACGACGATGCAGCGCACGGTACCGCTCGGCCGCGTGCGCGTGACCCCGCGTCCTGATTCTCGGTGATTGACGCGGGCGCCGCCTCGCGACACCATACATCTCCACCTCCGACTGGATCTCACATGGAACGTCGAGATCTCCTGCGGACGCTCGCCTCGGCGACCGCCCTCACGATTCTGCCGCACAAGACGCTCGAGGCCTGGTCGCGCGTCGGCAGCGGCGCGTCCATGGGGGCCGCCGGGTTGAGCGACGCGCACATGGCGCTGGTTCGCGCAATTGCGGACACGATCATTCCGCGCACGGACACGCCCAGCGCCACCGACGTGGGCGTCCACCGATTCATCGATGTCATCTTCGCCGAGTACTTGACCGACGAGGAGCGCGCGGCCGCGGTGAAAGGGCTGACCGCTATCGACGAGCGCGCGATGAGCGCGTCGAACGTCGTGTTCGCGGATCTCGGCGACGAGGCGAAAGGCAGAGCCATCGAGTCGCTCGAGACGGGTCCCCGGAATGAAGAGCCGGCCCGGACGTACTGGCGGCTCAAGGGACTCGTCGTGCGCGGGTATTTCACGAGCGAGCCCGTGATGAAGAATGTGCTGAAGCACGTCGTCATGCCGGGACGATTCGAGGGATCGGCACCAGTGCAATTGCAACGACGGGAACAGGGAACGGGGAAGATGCCAGAGAGCGCAGGAAGCGTTCATCATGGCTAAGGCCTACGACTACGACGCGATCGTCGTCGGCTCAGGGATGAGCGGCGGCTGGGCGGCGAAGGAGCTGACGGAACGAGGACTGCGCACGCTGGTCCTCGAAGCCGGCGGGCCGATCGACCCGAACGTCGATTACGCCGAGCACGTGCAGCCGTGGCAGATGCACTTTCGCGGCATGGGCGATCGAAAGGCGCTTCAGCGCGACTATCCGATCCAGAGCCGCTGCTACGCCTGTGACGAGGTCGGGCACAAGTTCTTCGTCAAGGACGCGGAGAATCCGTACACGACGCCGGACGACGCGCCCTTCAACTGGCTGCGCGGACGGCACGTCGGCGGCCGGTCGATCATGTGGGGACGTCAGGTCTATCGCTGGAGCGACCTGGATTTCGAGGCGAACGCGAAGGACGGTCACGGCAGCGACTGGCCGATCCGGTACGCCGACATCGCGCCCTGGTACACCTATGTCGAGCGCTTCATCGGGGTGAGCGGCGCGCGGGAGAACCTGCCGCAGCTTCCCGATGGCTCGTTCCTGCCGCCGATGCAGATGACCGCAGTGGAAGCCGACGCGCGCCCGAAGATCCTGAAGGCGTTCAACGGCGAACGCGTGATGACGATCGGCCGCGTGGCGATTCTCACGCAGAACCACAACGGACGCCTTGCCTGCCACTACTGCGGTCCCTGTGAAAAAGGGTGCGTGACGCATTCGTACTTCAGCAGTCTTGCCGCAACGCTTCCGGCGGCGCGCGCCACCGGTCGCATGATGCTGCGTCCCAACAGCGTCGTGTCCGAGGTGCTGTACGACCCGAAGACGTCGCGCGCGACCGGAGTTCGCGTCATCGATGCGCGCACGCGGCACGAGACGGTGTTCACCGCGCGCATCGTGTTCCTCTGCGCGTCGGCAATCGAGTCCGTGCGCATCCTGCTCAATTCCAGGAACGCCACCTTCCCGGACGGACTCGCGAACTCCAGCGGCGCGCTCGGGAAGTATCTCATGGATCACAACTTCGGCTCGGGCGCCAGCGGGTCGCATGCGGGATTCCGGGACAAGCGCACCTTCGGCTCGCGCCCCAACGGCATCTACATCGCGCGATTCAGGAACGTGAAGACCCAGCATCCCGACTTTCTTCGCGGCTATGGCTTTCAGGGCTGGTCGGGGCGCTCGGGGTGGGATCGCGGTCAATGGATGCCCGGCTACGGCGCGGCGTTCAAGCAGTCGCTCGTCGACGAACTGGGTGGTTGGTACTTCTCGGCGATCGGGTGGGGGGAGACCCTGCCCCGCGCCGAAAACCGCGTGACGCTCGATCCCACTGTGAAGGACAAATGGGGGATTCCCGCGGCGCGGATCGAAGTGCGCTGGAGCGACAACGAGCGCGCCATGCAGCGTGACGTGGCGAAGACCATGGCCGAGATGCTCGATGCGTCGGGCTTTCAGAACATCCGTGAGAACCATCACATCGAGCTTCCTGGCCACTGCATTCACGAGATGGGCGGCGCGCGGATGAGCAGGACGGCGCAGGACGGAGTGCTCAACAAGTGGAATCAGGCGTGGGACGTGAAGAACCTTTTCGTTACCGACGGCGCCAGCATGGCCAGCAGCGCCTGTCAGAATCCCAGCATTACCTACATGGCGCTCACAGCGCGCGCAGCGGCGCATGCCGTCGCGGCGATGAAGCGAAACGAGATATGATGAACAGACGCGATTTCCTCGCTCGCGCCGGCGCCGCACTTGGCGCGGCCCAGTTGGCCTGCGCGCCGGCGGTTCGGACGGTTGGCGACGTGGCTGCCGGGGTGGCCGGAGGACGACGGCGGCTCACCACGGTCGGAATCCAGCTGTACAGTCTCCGCGACGACGCCCGCGCCGATCTCGAGCGCACCCTGGCCAACATCGCCGGCATCGGCTACAAGACCATCGAGATGCTCGGGTCGATGAACAACTTCGGGATGCCGGCGCCGCGGCTGCGTCAGGTTCTCGACGCCAACGGCCTCCGCGCCGTCTCGACGCATGTCGGCGGGAATGCGCTCAACGACCTCGATCGAACGCTCGACGAAGCCGCCATCCTTGGCCACGAGTATGTGATCGTCGCCAGCCTGCCGATTCAGGGCCAGCGCACGCTCGACGACTACCGGCGCTGGGCGGATCGGTTCAACGAAGCGGGCCGCATTGCTCGCGGCCGCAACATCTGGATCGGCTTTCACAATCATGCGACTGATCACGCGCCGATCGCCGGCGAAGTCCCATACGACGTGCTCATGGATCGCACGGATCCGGCTGTCACGCGCATGCAGCTGGACACCGGCAATACCGCGATGGCGTCGCGCGATCCCTTCGAGTACATGCGGAAATACGGTCCACGCTACTGGAGCTTCCACGTGAAGGACGTGTCCGCGCTCGGCGCGCGCAGCGACACCGAGCTCGGAAAAGGCGTCATTGATTTCCGGCGTCTGTTCGCAATGATAGAAGACATCGATCACAAGCACCTCTTCGTGGAACAGGAGACATACCCGGGCGTGCCCATCGACAGTCTGCGTCGCGATTACCAGTACATCTCGACGCTCGAGTTCTGATGCGACGCGCGGCCTGCGCGTTCACGATCCTGCTCCTGGTCGCGTGCTCATCCGCGCCGAAGCCCTCGGGGGTGGACGAGCGCGAGAACGCGCCCCAGCAGCCACCCGAGCAACCAGTCTGGGCTCTCGTCTGGAGTGATGATTTCGCCGGAGACTCCGGGACGTTCGTCGATACGACGAAATGGCGGCCGGACACGGGCGACGGATGTCAGATGGGCATTTGCGGCTGGGGCAACCAGGAGAAGCAGTTCTACACCGCGTCCACAGACAACATCGCGCTCGACGGCGAGGGGCATCTGCAGATCACGGCGCGCGTCGCGCCCGCGGCGATGACCTGCTACTACGGCCCGTGCCGCTACACCTCTGGGAAGATCTCGACCCGCGGCAAGTTCCAGGCGCAGCCCGGACGCGTCGAAGCGCGCATCAAGCTGCCAACCGGACAGGGGCTCTGGCCCGCGTTCTGGATGCTCGGCGCGGGGTGGCCGACGACACCGTGGCCACAGTGCGGTGAGCTCGACATCATGGAGCACAAGGGAAGTCAGCCGACCATCACGAGCTCCGCGATCCACGGGCCGGGCTATTCCGGCGCCACGCCGTTCGCGCATGCCACCACCAACAGAGAGGGCTCCTATTTCGAGGACTTTCATCGCTTCGCCGTCGAATGGAATGCCAACGAAATCCGCTTCTTCGTCGACAGTTCGCTGCATTACACGGTGCGACGCACGGATGTCGTAGCACGCGGGGAATGGGTTTTCGATCGATCGTTCTTTCCGATCCTGAACCTGGCCGTTGGCGGACACTTCGACGGCGATCCGCAGTCCGACGCCATTCTCCCTGCCACGATGCTCATCGACTACGTCCGCGTGTATCGCCCCGAGTGACCATGACGAAACAGCGAATGCGGCTAGCGGCCGGCCTTCTGGCCTTCGCCTGTGCCGGTGGAGAGAAACTCGCGCGTGACTCCAGCGCGTCAGACTCACCGGGCGTCATTGCGACGGACACGACCGGCATGACGGCGCGATTCGACGGCGTGGGACAGCTTCGCGTCGGGATGAGCATCCCGGAAACCGTTGCGGCGCTCGGCGGCACCGTCGATACGACGCAGGATCTGATGCCCGGGAGCGCCTGCACCTACGTCCGCTTCTCCGCGCTTCCACCGGGCGCGCTCGTCATGATATGGGGCGATACCGTGATGCGCGTCGACGTGGACTCGGCGACAGTACGGACGCAGTGGGGCACGGGAGTCGGCAGCACTGCTGCCGAGATCCGGCAGCGCCACACGTCAGACGACGTGCGACAGGAGCCGCATCCGTACAGCGCGCCTTTCTGGCATTACATGGTCGTGGATTCGCCAGGCGATACGATGCATCGCATCATCTTCGAGACCGATTCCCAGCAAGTGGCTCGCAGCTATCGCGTCGGTTTCCGTCGCGCCGTCGACCTCATCGAAGGCTGTTCCTGATACGGCGTCGGGAAAGCGCGACGCCGTGACCTGCGCCGTCCGACCGGCGTCATGTCCGTATCATGACGCGCATGATGCGACTGGTTCCCGCTACCCTCGGCCTCGCCTTCCTTGCGTCGTGCGGATCGCACGGCAATGAGGACTACGAAGAAAGGCTGAAGGTCGTGGCGAAACAGATCCTCGCCGACGTGGAGACGGTTCGTCTCGAGATCGCGTACGACAACGGCTTCGATCCGGACGCGGCGCCGCCCGAGGGGTGGCTGTCCAACGAGT
>JBOHTL010000141.1:0-9058 GCA_050733735.1 Gemmatimonadaceae bacterium | reverse complement strand
GAGCGGGAGATCCCGACATTCGATCTCGACGGCAAGGAATCCTTCGACACGCGGGACATCCTGAACGCCGTCACGTCAGAGAACGGCGCGTTGTTCACGAGCCGCGGCGAAGCGCGTCGCGCGCTCGAGCAGGGCGGTGTCTATATCAACGGCGAACGTGTCGGCGTCGAGCGCGTCGCGGTTCCTCACGAACGACTCCTGCACGGGCGCTACCTGCTCGTGCGTCGCGGGGCCAGAAACTACGCGCTCGTGCGAGTTCGTTTCAGCCGGTAGAGATCGCGACCGACGGGTGAACGCGGAAACGGCGCGGAAACCGCAGAAACGACGCTGAACGGCAAAGAGAGGAGCGGACCGCAACTCCATCAAGCTCCACCGCGTCGTTTCCGTGGTTTCCGCGTGTTTTCCGCGTCAAACCGATGGTCGTGATCTTTCCTTCACGACGCGATGAGCTCCAGCGCGCGCTTCACTTCGTCCGACGTGTTGTAGATGTGCGGCGCGAGGCGGATGGCGCCTTCACGATACGAGTGGACGACGCCCTTCTCCTTGAGACGCGCGCTTACCGTCGCGGCGTCGCGCGGCCGGACGCACACGATTCCAGCGCGGTGCGCACGATCGAATGGAGTCACGAGCTGCACGCCGGTGTCACGACTCCACGCCACGATCTCGTCGGCCAGACGCGTGATGTGCTGCTCGACGCGCGTCGGCCCGAGCTCCATGAGCAATTCCAGGCTCGCGTTCATCCCGGCGAAATCCTGGAAGGGCAGCGTCACGAACTCGTAGCGCCTGGCGTCGTCCCGCCAGGTGAAATCGTACTCCGTGAGCCTCCCAAAGTCGTCGGTCCCGCGCGCCGCCATCCAGCTCACCATCGGGGGATCGAGCGTGCGGGCAAGCTCCTGCCGCACGTACATGAATCCCGCGCCCCACGGCGACAGCAGCCATTTCTGCGCGCCGCATGAGAGAATGTCGATCTCGAGCTTCGAGACGTCGATCGTGCATGGACCCAGTCCCTGGATCGCATCGACGACGAGGTACACCCCGCGCTGGCGGCACGCGCGTCCCAGCTTCCTGAGATCCACGCGATACCCGTTGGCGAATCCGACCCAGGAGACGGAAACGCATTTGACGGCGCGGTCCTCCAGCGTGCGGTGCAGATCCGCTTCGTCCAGGATGCCATCGCGCAATGGCAGCCGGCGATACTCCAGCCCTCGCGCCTTCGCCGCCGCCGCCCAGGGATAGATGTTCGCCGGAAATTCGAGATCGGGCGTCACGATCACGTCACCGGGGACGAGCGGAAGCGCGAACGCGGCCACGTTCATGCCGTAGCTGGTGTTCACCGCGAGCGCGATCTCCGTGCTGCGCGCCCCGATGAGGTTCGCGATCAACTCGCGCGACCGTGTGAGTGTCGCGAACAGCGCGGTGTCGGCGAGACGGTGCGGTTCGGCGCGCAGCGCGTTCCACGCGTCCACGGTCTCCACTGTGCGACGCGGCAGCGGACCCGTCGAAGCGGCGTTCAGGAAGATCGCGTCACCGCTCTGCGTCCATGGGAATTCGCGCGCGCGCAAGGCCTCGACGTCGATCTCTCCCGTGGAGCCTTGCGACGCCGACTCGAGCCGCACCTAGGTTCGCTCGCGCTCGGCCACCACTTCGATTGCCACTTTCCGAGCCGCGCGCGGATCGATGGCATCCCGCAGCGCGTCGCCGAACAGATTGAATCCGAGCACCGTGAGACCGATGGCGATGCCGGGAAAGAGCGACGTCCATGGCGCGCCGCGCAGCTGGCTGAGATCGCGGCCGTCCGCGATCATCGCGCCCCAGCTCGGGGTCGGCGGCTGAACCCCGAGGCCCAGGAAGGAGAGCGACGCTTCAGCCATGATCGCCGCCGCCACGCCCAGCGTTGCCGCGATCAGCACGGGTGCGACCACCGCCGGAAGCACGTGTCGCGCGATGATCCGAGCGTCCCGCGCGCCCAGCGCGCGCATGGCCTGTACGTACTCGAGCTCGCGGACCACGAGGACCTGTCCCCGAACCAGACGCGCCATGGCTGCCCACCCCACGAGGCCGATGGTCAGAAAGACGACCGGCAGCGAGGGTTGCAGAGCCGCCACGAGCGCGATGAGCAGAAGAAGCGTGGGGAAAGCCAGCGTCACGTCGGCCAGCCTCATGACCAGCTCATCGATCCACTTTCCGTAGTATCCCGCCAGCAGACCGAGCAGCAGGCCCAGGCCGAGCGCGATGCCCTGCGACACGAGACCGACGCTCAGGGAAATGCGCGCACCGTAGACGAGGCGCGCCCAGATGTCCCGTCCCTGCACATCGGTGCCCATCCAATGCTCACCCGACGGCGCCTGCAGCTGGTTGATGAGATCGACGTCGGTCGGATCGTAGCGCGCGACAATCGGGGCGCCGATGGCGGCAACGACCATCAGAACGATCACGGCGATGCCGAACCAGGCCCGGGCATCGCGACGAAGATGCTGCATCGCGCGGCTCATAAGGGATCTCCCAACTCCTTCGGCGTATCAGGTCGCTGATGCTTCCAGCGACGATGATGCCAGAAGTACTGGTCCGGCGCGCGCTGGACCCAGCGTTCCAGCGCCAGGGTATAATCGGCGACGATCCGGTCGATGTCGGCATTGCGGTCGCCGGTCTGGTGCACCGGCACCTCCTCCATCGACATCGTGAAGCGTCCGTTCGGCTGTCGGAGCGGCGCGACGAAGATCACGGGCGACTGCAGCCGCAGCGCGAACACGGCCGGACCGCGCGGCGTCTTGGCATACCTGCCGAAAAAGGGAACCCAGGTGGACGCGAGCCCGACAGCGCCCTGATCCACCAGGAAGGCGACGACGCCATTCTCGCGCAGCGTGCGAGGCACGCGCCGCACCGCGTCTCCATCCCACACGATGTCGAGACCGATGCGTCGGCGGGTGCGGTTGAGGTACGAGTCGAACAGCGGATTCTCCATCTGTCGCGCGACCGCCTGGATGTTCGCGCCGCGGGCTCCGATGTAACTGCCCGCCAGTTCCCAGTTTCCCAGATGTCCGGCGACGAGGATGACGCCGCGTCCCTTCGCCATCGCGTTCTCGAGCACGCGCCAGTCGGGACATTCGTCGAACAGTTCGAGGACCTGCGCCGGGCGGTACCGCGAGAGCACGGCCGTCTCGATCGTGGTGCGGCCGAGGTTTTCGTATGCCGCCTTCGCGGTCGCCGCGACCCGGGCCGCGTTCCACTCCGGAAAGGCCGCGGCGATCTGTGTCTCGACCACACGGCGGCGGATGCCGAACGGCGCATAGCCAAGCCGCGCCAGACGGGCGCCCAGGCCGCTCGCGCGCTGGAACCCGAGGCGACCCACGCCGCCCAGCACCGCGCGAAGAATGGCGTACTGAAATCGGTGACGAAAAACGACCGGTCGTGCAGCGCGAGGCGCGAGCGGCGCTTGTCCTTCGCTCTCCTGACGGACCTGGGCCACGCCCGGGGAAGCGGTCATGCCACGGTCTGCGCCGCGCGTCCAGCCGCAGCGGAAATTGCCTGCTCGTACGCGTCGATCATGGTGCTGTACGAGAACTCGCGCTGCAGGCGAGCGCGCGCGGCGTTCCCCATCGCGGCGCGCTGCTCTTTCTTCTGAAGGAAGCCCGCGACGGTGGCCGCGGTCGTCGCAGGATCGGTCGGAGCGAGCAGCATGCCGCCGATGCCGTCCGCCACATAGTGTTCCGTCAAAGGACTGCGCGCCGCGAGCGCCGCTGTGCGGCACGCCATGAAGTCGAGTGCGGCAAAGGCGGCACCGTCGCCGTCGGCCGCGATCCATCCCACGTCCGCCGCGCGAATGATCGCGAGCTCGTCTTCGCGCGCGCCCGCGTACGAGATCATCGCGTTGATGCCGAGCGACGCGCCGTGCATCCGGACCTCATCCTGACGGCCAGCCCCGACGACGACGAGGTGCAGATCCGGCTGACGCGGCGCGAGCAGCGCAAGCGTACGCAGTGCCATGAGCACCGCGGTGCGGTTGCTTCCGTCATGCACGCAGACGATGAGACGGGAATTCGGAGGCGCGCCGAGCGACACCTTCGACACCGGCGTGACCGAATCGTGCTCCGCGGGATCCACGGCAAGGGGCGCGAACGTGGGACGCACCCGCGCCTTCTGCTGCGCGGCAGCCTGAAAATCAGCGTCGGTCGAGAAGAGAAAGCCACTGGGCGCCAGTCGTCCGGCGAATCCAGAGCCGCGGGCGACCGCGAATGGCGGTATGCGCCGCATCACGGCACCCGCGGCCCCGCCAAGCCGGAGCGCCGAGCTCGCGATGAGGTGTTCCTGATCGGTGTGCACGAACACCGCGTCGACGCCCTTCTCCTGCAGTGCGCTGCGCAGCTGCCAGGCGTCCCCCGCGGCGCTGGCATCGGGACGAAGCGCGACAACCGGCACATCGGACGCTGCCGCGCGAACCTGAATCGGGCACTCGGATTCGCAGGCGACCATCACCTCGTGTCCGCGCGCCGCCAGACCGCGTGCCGCGAGTACGAAGGCCCGCGCTCGCGCGCACCATGCCCCGTCGGAAACGAGAAAGAGCACGCGCATCGTTACGCCGGCGCCCTGGCGCGATCGGCGGGTGAGGAAGAGGCGGAACCGGCGGGTGGTCTGAATTGCATCGAGTGGAGCCGTTGGTACATCCCATTGCGTGCCAGCAGATCGTCGTGCGTGCCACGTTCGACGATGCGACCGTGGTCGAGAACGAGAATCAGGTTCGCGTGCGCAACGGTCGAAAGCCGATGCGCGATCACGAACACCGTTCGTCCTTCCAGCAGCCGTTCGATGGCCTCCTGCACCAGCCGTTCCGATTCGGTATCGAGTGCTGAGGTCGCTTCGTCCAGAATCAGGAGTGGTGGGTCGGTGAGCAGGGCTCGCGCAATCGAGAGGCGCTGGCGCTGACCACCGGACAGCCTGGTACCGCGTTCACCGAGGATGGTCTCGTATCCCTGCGGCAGATCCATGACGAAGCTGTGCGCATTGGCATTTCGCGCGGCCTCGATGACGTGCTCACGCGACTTCGAGCCGGCGGCACCGTAGGCGATGTTGCGGAACACCGTGTCGTTGAAGAGCACGGTGTCCTGACTCACGACGCCAGTGAGCGCGCGCAGGGAATCGAGTTGGATGTCGCGCGTGTCCAGCCCGTCGAGAAGGATGCGTCCCGCGGTCGGCTCGTAGAACCGCGGGATGAGGTCGACGAGCGTGCTCTTCCCCGCCCCGCTCGGCCCGACCAGCGCCACGATGTCGCCGCGCTTTGCCACGAACGACACGTCGCGCAGCACCGGCTCGCTCTCGTAGGCGAAAGACACGCGATCGAACTCGATGCCGCTGCGAAATCCCTCGACGACGCGCGTGCCGCGGTCCAGCTGCACTTCCGTGGAGCGGTCGAGCACCCCGAACAAGCGTTCCGCGGCGGCCATCGACTGCTGGGCTGTCGTGGGCATCTGCGACAGCTGCTTCAGCGGAGGCAGCAAACGCATGACGATGATCATGAACGTGATCAGCTGCGCTCCGTCGATGCCTCCCGCGCCGAGCGCCTGCTGCGCGCCGATCCAGAGGATGAGCACAGCGATGGTGGTGCCGATGAGCTCCGTGAGTGGCTGCGACAGGAAGGCGATGCGGGTGATGCGCGCGGCGCCGGAGGAGTACGAATCACTCGCGCGCGTGAACCGGGTGTCCTCGTAGGGTTCGCCGCGGAAGGATTTCACGAGTCGTATTCCGCTGACCGCTTCCTGCAGGACGCTCGTGATCTCGCCATACTCGCCGCGCAGCTGGCGATGTCCGCGGCGCAGTTTTCGAAGGATCGGCTGGAGGGTGATGGTGAGCAGCGGGGCGATGATCAACGCGATGAGGGTGAGCCGCGCCGAGATCGCGAGGAGCACGCCGACGTTCACGATGACCATCGTGCCGTTCTGCAGCGTTCGCGTCACCACCTCCGTGATGACGCCACGGGTCTGCTCGGTGTCTGCGAGCACCGTCGACATGATCTGCCCGGTTTTCGTGCGCTGGAAATAGCCGATCGGGAGGCGCTGCAGATGGCGGAAGACGGCGTCGCGCAGGTCGCGGGTGACGTACTCCTGAAGGCCGGCGCCCAGCTGCCCGCCGAGCCAGACGAAGACATTCTTCGCCAGCACCAGCACCAGCATCACCAGGATGACATTGCGCAACGAGACCATCGGCTGCGCGGGGTCCAGAAAGGCTCCGATGGTCTGGCGCTGAACCCTCGAAATGAACCCGAGATCGGCCGCGATCAGATCGGGCTGCTTGAACAGCGCGTTGAGAAACGGGATGAGCAGGGTGAACGCAAACGCGTCCAGCACCGACGCAACCACGTTGCTCGCGATCGCCGCCGCCATCCGCCAGGCATGGGGACGAAGGAAGCCTAGCAGGCGGCGATAAAGGCCCATGATGGCCCAAAGATAATCCCCGCCTATAGATTGGCCGCGTGTCGACCACGACGGTTCCCGCGCCCCGTGCGCCGTATTCGCTCGAGCCATGCACCTTCGCGTTTCCGGCGCTGGCCAGTCTCGCCGGACGCGCGCCGCTCGGCGGTCCGCGTGAGCTCGCGCTCTCCTGCTTCCTCGTCGGTAGGATCGTACGGGACGCGTTGTCGTTCGAGGATGTTCTCACCCCCGAGCAGCTCCAATACCGGATCCATGGAGCAAAACACTGGCTTGGTTCTGCCGCTATTCAGGCGCCAGTCCGGGCGGCCCTTTACCGGCTCGTAGAGGCGTCCTCCACGCGGGACAGAGGGGCTGTTCGAGCCGCGCTCGACGTCGTGATGACTGTCACCGCAAATCAGCTCGATCAGGGTGCACGTTTGGAGCTCCTCCGATTGGCGCAAGCTGTTGCAGGATAAGGCAATTCCGTCCTTGCTGAGCGTGCGAAACGAGCCGTATCTTGGCTCATGGCCCGGAGCTCCGACATCTCTCCAATTTCGCAGGTTCTCGTCCGCGCCGATGCGGTCGCTGAAGGCGCGGAATCGCCTGACACTATCGCCACCGGGTTTCCGAGCCTCGACAAGATCCTCGGGGGCGGGGTTCGCCGCGGCGATCTGGTCGTCCTCGGTGGAGACGTCGGCAGCGGCAAGTCCGCCTTCTCACTGGCCATCGCAATGCGGGTGGCGCAGCGTCGCCAGCAGGTGGCGTTCTATTCCGGGGAGATGTCATCCGAACGGCTCCTGGAGCGCGCTCTCGCGATCGAAGGACGCGTGCGGATCGACGATCTGCGACAGGGCGTGCCCAATGAGGTTGCGCGCGCGGCGGTTGGCGCTGCCGCGGTACGGCTGCGCGACCAGATGCCACGACTGGAGGCGCTTCCGATCGGTGGAGTCCCCGCGCTCCTGACGGCAATCGAGGGTGACAAGCTCGACCTCCTCATCGTCGATTCACTGCAATGGCTCGCGAGCGGTTCGAAGAGCATGGACGAGGAGCTCGCCGACGCGATCCGCAGACTGAAGTCGCTGGCGCTCGAACGCCACCTGGCCATATTGACCACGTCCCACCTGCCCAACCTGACCGCGCGCGAAGACCGTCGTCCCCATCTCGATGATTTCGGGGCCCTCGGTACGGTGAAGCAGCACGCCGACGTCGTGCTGGCTCTGTTCCGCGAGGACATGTACGACCGGCGCCGCGAAATCGAGGGCGCCACCGAGCTGCTGATCCGGAAGAACCGGAACGGTGGAACGGGCTACGTCGATCTGTACTTCTACGCCCAATGGATGCGGTTCGAAGACATGGTGGACCCGGACCGCTAGGAGATCTTCCCGAAATGCCCCCCCCCCCGCGCCTCCTCCGTACTGCTCGCGCCGCCGCGACCCTCGGTCTCACCCTCCTTGCCTCCGGATGTCTCGCCTCCGGACCGGTGGGCGCAGGTGGCATCGCGCGCCTTCAGCGCGCCCGTGCGGCGCGTCCGAACGACGCGAAGGTCGTTCGAGCGCTCGGACTCGCGTTCTACGAGAACCAGCGGTACGACTCGGCTCGTGTCTACCTGAGCCAGGCCACGCGTCTCAACCCGCGCGACGGCACGGCCGCGCTGTACCTCGGACTCACGTCGGAACGGCTCAACGATTTCGCCGCCGCGAAGGCCGCGTATCGCACCTATCAGCAGTACGGCCGCACGTCGCGCGTCCGTCGCCAGCTGGAGGCTCGTCTTGCGGCGCTCACGCGCCTCGAGCTGCAAGTGGCAGCGAAGAGTGCCGTGGCGCAGGAACAACAGCTCTCTGCGCAGCAGGGTTCACCGCGCACGGTCGCCGTGATGCCGCTGCGGTTCATCGGTCGGGACAGCACGCTGCGGCCGCTCGAGCGCGGACTCGCGGAGCTGATCACGATCGACCTCGCCCGGTCCAGCCAGCTCACTGTCGTGGAGCGCGCGCGCATTCAGGCGCTGCTCGACGAGCTCGCGCTGCAGTCGTCGGGCGCCACCGACTCGGCGACGAACGTGCGCGCGGGCAAGATGATCCAGGCCGGCCGCATCGTGAGCGGACAGATCCTGCAGGACGAACAGCGGCTGCGCGTCGACGCGGCGATCGTGAACACGACGACCTCCGGAGTGGCGGGTGGCGCCGCCAGCGAGAACACGATCGAGCAGCTCTTCGCCATCCAGAAAGCGATCGTGCTGCAGCTCTTCGACAGCCTCGGCGTCCGCCTCACCACCGCGGAGCGCAATGCCATCGAGCAGCGCCCAACGCGGTCGATGCAGGCATTCCTGGCGTACAGCCGCGGCCTCGAGTTCCAGGATCAGGGCCGGTATCTGGACGCCGCGCGTTTCTTCGGCGAGGCGGCGCGCATTGATCCGGGATTCAGCATGGCCGCGCAGAAGAGCGCTGAGTCGCAGGCAGCGGCGCAGGGCGCGCAGCTCACCGCAGCGACGCTGGATGCGAATCTCGCCGGCACGCCCGAGGAGGCGGCGGCCGAACAGTCGGCGCAAGGGTCCATTCCGGGCGCCGGCATCGCGGAGAACTCGGCGCGGAACGTCGCGGACGGCCTGAATCCGAGTCAGGCCGGCAACGCCACGGGTGCCGCTGGCGTCGGCACCGTCA
>JBOHTL010000140.1:0-2767 GCA_050733735.1 Gemmatimonadaceae bacterium | reverse complement strand
AGATGTACAGCCGGCCCTGCTCCCATCGCAGACTCGGCGTGAGCGCATACAGCAGCAGCACGAGACCAATGACCACCAGCACCATCGTCATCGTCCACTGGAACAGCCAGAGCTCGAATGGGAGCCTGTACACGAAGAAGCCGAGATCGGTCACGAAATACGGATCAGACTCGCCAAATGGCTCACCGACGCGCGCCACGAAAAACGTGCTCCAGTCGTCCTGCGACCACGCGAATCCCAGGCCGATCAGCGCAGACAACACGCCCGCGGTCCATGTGAGCCGCCGACGCGGCACTTCTTCGCCGATGTCGAGGTTGCCGATCCGTCGCGGCAGCACGAGCGACACGACCGACTGCCGCACGGCGTAGAGATTCGCGAAAACGAAGAGCGTGGCGACCGCCGCGCACATGAAGCGCAGCCAGAAGAGCGACGCGTACTTCGCGCGCCAGACGTCGGCGGCGCCGAGCGACGCGTACCACAGGTAGTCCGAATAGATATGCGCGAGCAGTCGCGCGAGCAGCAGTGCGACCGCCGCGCCGACCAGTCCCGAGATCAGCCAGCGGCGGCCGGACACGTCTACACCCGCACGCCCTGGCTGCGCAGCCACCCTTCCATCTCGGAGCGGATGGCCTGGAGACGCTCCGGTGTTCGGGCTTCGTAGCGCGCCACCAGCACGGGCTGGGTATTCGACGCGCGAATCAGTCCCCAGCCATCGCCGTACAACACGCGCACGCCATCGACGTCGGAAACGTCGTGCAGTCCGCGGAAGTGCTTCACCGCCCGATCGACGATCGCGAACTTGTCCTCTTCGGCAACCTCGATGCGAAGCTCCGGCGTCGACACGAAATCGGGCACGTCGGCCAGGAGCTCACGCACCGTCCTGCCGCGGTCCGCGACGATCCGAAGCAGTCGCGCGGCGCCGTAGAGCGCGTCGTCGTGCCCATAGAAGCCTTCCTCGAAGAACATGTGTCCCGACATCTCGCCGGCCAGAGGCGCCTTCGACTCCTTCATCTTGTCCTTGATGAGGGAGTGACCGGTCTTCCACATGATGGGCTTGCCCCCCGCCTTCTCTATCGCGTCCGGGAGCGCCTGCGAGCACTTCACGTCGAAGATGATGGGCTGTCCCTTTCCGGTGCGCGCCAGCACATCCTGTGCGTACAGGATCAGAATGCGATCGCCCCACACGATCGTGCCGCGATCGTCCACCACCCCAATGCGGTCCGCGTCGCCGTCGAACGCGATGCCGACTTCGGCGCCGTCCTTTTTCACGGCCGCGATGAGGTCCTCGAGGTTCTCCGGGACGGTCGGATCCGGATGGTGGTTCGGGAACGTTCCATCGCTCTCGCAGAACAGCCCGCGCCCCCTGACTCCGAGCCTCGCAAAGAGCTTCGGTGCCACGAGCGATCCCGCGCCATTGCCGCAGTCGTACACGACGGTGATCGGACGCGCCAGCGCGCCGACACGTTCGGCGATGTCGTCGATGTAGCGATCGATCACCGCTTCCTGTCGCACGTTCCCCCGCGAGACACCGCCGCGCGCCGACGTCGACGTGAGGCGGTAGAGCTGCTGGATCTCCTCGCCGTGCAGTGAGGCCGTGCCCACCGACAGCTTGAAGCCGTTGTACTCGGGCGGATTGTGCGAACCGGTGATCTGAATGCCGCCCGCGACTTTCACGTGATGCAGGCTCCAGTACAGCAGCGGCGTCGGAACCACGCCGATGTCGACGACGTCGCGTCCCGACGAGGTGAGTCCGTCCACGAGTGCGTCGCGCAGCATGTCTCCGCTGGGCCGGTTGTCCCGTCCAACGGCAACGGCGCCTCGCCGTTCCTCGCCGAGATAGGCGGCATAGGCGCGACCCAGCGCGCGGGCGACGTCGGCGTTCAGATCGCGTCCGACAATTCCCCGAACGTCGTACTGACGGAAGATCCGCGCGGGAATGCTGCTAGCGGTGCTCACGGACATGCTCCACGATGAACCACACTTCCTCCTCCGTGCGTCAGCGGCGCGAATCTACCTGAGAGAATCCGAATGCCGAAATCGGTTCGAGTCGCGGGAATCCTTTCGCGACGACGGCATGCACCCAGTTGGGGTAGACGCCCAGAACGAGAATGCCTCCCACCGTGACGGCAAGGACCAGCTTCGTCAGCCCAGGCGTGCGCGGCAGCGGCTCCGCTTCACCGGGTGGCGCCTTCATGAACATCACCACGATCACGTAGAGGTAGTAGCCCGCCGACACGACGCTGGTGAGCACGAGTGCCACGGCCAGCGCGGTCTGCGGCGTCGGCGCCTGCAGGGCGGCGCGGATCACGTACCACTTCGCGAAGAATCCACCGCCGCCGAAAATCGGAAAACCGAGCAGCGCCAGCATGATCACGGCCATGGCGGCTGCCAGCCAGGGACGCGTCGCCCAGAGTCCGGAGAGCTCATCCATCATCACGGTGTTGCGGCCGGGACGCGTCATCGCGATAATCACGGCGAACGCCCCGAACGTGGCCAGCGTGTAGACCAGCAGGTAGAAGAGCATCGCCGTCGCGCCCTGCAGCGTCCCCGGCGCGATCGCGACGAGCAGGTATCCCGCGTGACCGATGCTGGAGTAGGCCAGCAGACGCTTGAGGTTCCGCTGGGCCAGACCGATGGCGTTCCCCACGATCATGGTCGTGATCGCGAGCGCGGCGAGCGTTCCATGCCACGCGCCATACGCGCCGGGGAACGCTTCGAGCCACACACGCAGGAACGCCGCGAACGCCGCGGCCTTGACCGTGGCCGC
>JBOHTL010000139.1:0-6317 GCA_050733735.1 Gemmatimonadaceae bacterium | reverse complement strand
GTTTCAACGTTTCAACGCTGAAACGCTGAAACGCTGAAACGCTGAAACGCTGAAACGCTGAAACGCTGAAACGCTGAAACGCTGAAACGCTGAAACGCTCAAACGTTCAGACGGTCGACCTCGGTTTCCTTGTCGAGACCGTTACTGCTTCTCTCTCGGGTTCGCGCGAAAGCTCGCGCTCGCTCGCTTTTTCACCCGTCAGACCAGCCAGGAAACCATGACGGACCTTGAGCTGGTTGCTCACGTCGTCGACGCCCATGACGCCCTCGGCCAGGTCCTCGGCGAGACGCTTGGCTGGGCGATCCTCCACGATGCCCGTGATCGTGACGATGCTGTTGGCGACGCGCACGTCGATCTCCGTCGCATCGATGTTGGGATCCGCCGTCAGGAGATCATTGATGTCCTCCCGGATGCGGTCGTCGGAGCGACGATAGCCCTTGGGTCCGCGTCCCGCGTACGGTCCGCGACGATAGGGGTCGGCGCCCGAGTTGCCGAGCCAGTCGCGCTCGCTGTACGGGCGCGAATAGTTTCGACCCACGTCGCGCCGGCCATAGCCGTACGCACCGCCGAAGTCCTGACCATAGTCGCGGTCGAAATCCTCACGGTCGTAATCCGGTCCACGTCGCAAGTGTTCGCGATCGAAATCACGGTCGCGCGGTGAGATCCCGTGCGAGTCGCCGCGCCCCCAGCCGCCATAGCCGCCGCCGCCGTAGTGCCCCTGGTGCCATTCGCGATCGGAGGCGTCGCCGCGCCACGCGCTGAAGCCCTGAGCCGGGTTCTGCTCGTGCTGCCACCACGGGTCGCGCCCCCGTCCATCCCTGGGGCTATATCTATCGGCCATCTCTACCTCCTGAGTCGTTGTCTGGAACTGCCAAAACCTCAGGGTTGAAGTCCTGCAACGGACATTCCGGAGGGAACGGTCTCCTACGTAATTCCACGTATGGTCGTCTATTGCGGCCTCTACGTACCATTGCGCTCGCCGACTTGCGGTCCCGTCTGCAGTTTTGGGCGCCGAAAAAGGCATCCCTATCCATCCCCAACTCACGCTGTAGTCCTCGTGGAGGATTCATGAGCGCGTCAAAGGCTCGACCGTTCCTCGCAGTCCTGTTCCTCACCGTCGCGGCCGGCGTATCGGAAGCGCAGACCGGAAGTGTCACCGGTCGCGTCACGGCCGCGGACACGCGAGGCCCCCTCAGTGGCGCACGCGTTCAGCTCCTCGATGTGAACCGTGTCGTCGCAACGACCCTGAGCGCCGACGACGGCAGGTATACCATCAGCAATGTCACCGTCGGCGCGTATGACGTCACCGCGGCCAGAATCGGGTACGCCCCGATACGCAGCAAGAACGTCCTGGTGACCGCAGGCTCGGCGGTGACAGCCGACGTGGAGCTGGCCCGCGTCAATCAACTGGATGCCGTCGTCAAGACCGGCAGAGGCCCGACCGAGAAAGCGCTGGATGCGCCCGCGCAGGTGACGGTGGTGAGTGAAGAACAGGTGCGGGAGCGCGCCACGGTCACTCTCGCCGGCCATGTTCAGGGCGTTCCGGGCGTCGATGTAAACCAGGGCGGCGTGGCGCAGTCCAACATCGTCGCGCGTGGTTTCAACAACGCCTTCAGCGGCTCGATGCTGATGATGCAGGACTACCGGTTCGCCGGTGTGCCATCGCTTCGCGTCAACATCCCGCTGCTCTTCACGGGGACCAACGAAGACATCGAGCGCGTCGAGGTCCTGCTCGGTCCCGCGTCGGCGCTGTACGGCCCGAACTCCGGAAACGGCGTGCTGCACGTGATCAGCAAGTCACCGTTCACGTCGCAGGGTACGACGATCACGATCGACGGTGGCGAGCGATCGCTGTTCCGGGGCTCGCTGCGTACCGCGCACGTCCTGGGGTCGCGCGTCGGCCTGAAGCTGTCTGGCGAGTACATGCGCGCCAATGATTTCGAGTACAGCGATCCGGGAGAGCCGGATTCACTCACGCGCGGGGGCGTGCGCGTCGCCAATGAACGCGACTTCGCGGTCGAACGGATGAGCGGGGAAGCGCGTCTCGACGTCCGGCCGCGCGAGGGCATGGAGTTGATCACTACGCTCGGCGGCACGCAGATCGGCAATGGTCTCGAGCTCACTGGCGCCAACGGCACCGCCCAGATCAGAAACTGGCGGTTCGTGAATCTCCAGCAGCGGTTCACCTGGAATCGCCTGTTCGTTCAGGGCTTCGTCAATTCCAGCGACGCGGGCAACAAGGACTCGACCGACACCCGTGGCACCTACCTGCTTCGCACCGGCCAACCGATCGTAGACCAGTCGCAGGTGTTCTCACTGCAGGCGCAGCACGGCTTCGATCTCGGCAATCGGCTCAGCTTCACCTATGGCAGCGATTTCATCTACACGAATCCCACGACCGGCGGAACGATCAACGGCCGCAACGAGGACATCGACGACGTCATGGAGAATGGCGTCTACGTGCAGGGCAAGGCGACCCTGAACAGCAGCTTCGAGCTCCTCGCGGCGCTGCGCGCGGATCAGCACGACCAGATCGACGGCACGTTCCTCTCGCCGCGCGCGGGTCTGATCTTCAAGCCCAACGAGACGCAGAACCTGCGGCTCACCTATAATCGCGCGTTCAATACCCCGGCGAATTTCTCCTTTTTCCTGGATCTCCTGGCGGCGCGCAATCCGAGCGGACTGCCGTTCAACGTTCGCGCGATGGGCAACCCTCCGAAAGAAGGCTGGAAGTTCAACCGGTCATGCGGGGGCACCGGTGCACCTGGCAATTTCTGCATGCGCTCGGCGTTCGTGCCGACGAGCCTCAACGGCGCGCCGATGATTGCGGCGAACGCCGGGCTGGGCCTCCCGGGGCTGATCACGGCACAGCAGACCGGCATCCAGGCCAGTCTTGCGGCGGCGCTACAGGCGGGCGGCGTGTCCGCTGCTCAGGCCGGGCAGATCGCCACGGCGATAGTGAACGATCTGCGCGCGCCGCGCGCGGAGCTCAACAACATCGCCACATTGTTCCGGAATCTCGGCGACGCCACCGTGATCGATCCAGCCAGCGTTGTGGATCTGGAACCGCTCGCTGCGTCATTCAACAACACGTATGAGGTGGGTTACAAGGGCATGACGGGGCAGCGCTTCCGGTTCGACGTGTCCACGTATTACCAGTCGCGCGGCGACGTATCGACGCCGGCGACGATCGCGACGCCGAGCGCGTTCATCGATCCGGCGACGACGGTCGCGTACATGCAACCCCGGATTCAGGCCATTCTGCAGGGGGCCGGATTCCCGGCAGCGCAGGCGGGAGCCACCGCTACGGCGATGGCAACGACGCTGGCGACGAATTTCGCGCCCGTCCCGATGGGCACGGTGACATTTGACAACCCGCGTTTGGCGCCGGGCGCCGACGTCATCGCCACGTATCGGCGGCTGGACCAGGAAGTGGAGCTGTGGGGAACGGACGTCGCGATGGACGTCGTGCTGACCGATGCGGTGACGCTGACGGGCACGTACGGCTATGCCAGCAAGGTGGTGTTCGAGGACGTGCTCGATCAGCGGAACGCGCCCTTCACGCTGAATTCGGCGGGTCACAAGGCATCGCTCACGACGAAGTACAACAGCCCGGTGCGCGCGTGGGGCGGCGAGGTGCGCGGGCGGTACACGGACGGGTTCCCGGTGAACTCGGGCGTGTATTCCTCGTACGGTACCTTCGCGAGTCCCAACGTGGGCGATCCGGCGTACAGCTATGAGCCGGTGCCGGTGAACATGCTGCTGGACGCGGGAGTGAACTACCGGTTCCTGTTCAACGGCCGGAACGCGCTCTGGTCGGTGACCGTGACCAACCTGCTGAACAACGAGCGGCCCACCTTTGCCGGCGTCCCTGCCATCGGGCGTCTCGCGATCACGCGGCTGCAGTACTCGTTCTAGCGCGGCTCAGAAACGAGGAGGCGAGAAGGCGCTGTTGCGCCTCCTCGCCTCTTCGCATGCGCAGATGAAACTCTGCGAACTGTTTACGGTGTTCCGAACGGGTCACCCCAGATCAATTTGGTTTTCAGGAGCATTCCCCAGCTCTGAATTCGGGTGCATACGGTGCCGAGACCTTCCCAATGATTCGGATCGCACACATTCACGTCTTCAGTGATCTCCGCGGAGTGATCTTCCATCACTGCGACCTTGTCGACGACACGCGCTGTGCCGCCCGCATCCACATACGTCAGCTGCAGGCGCAGCTCGTCACCGACCGCGAGGCCGTAACGCTGGCCCGTGCCCGTGACATCGCTGCCGCTCCACGGGCCGCCGAAGGTGTTGCACCCGCCCAGGTTGCACCAGAGCGTCTGACCGTAGTACGTGACCGTTCCGCTCGAGTGGCTGTATGACATTTCGGTCTTGCCGCTACCGTCCGGGAACGTGCTCGTGCACGACATGACGTTGTGTTGATTCATGTTGTATGTGGCGCACACGACCTGCGCTCCGCCGTTGACGTACTGGAAAGTCTGGAACTGCGAGACGGACGACTCGAAAATGACTCGCGAGCCGACGGTGAATCGCGCGTCCACACGCTGGACGGGCGCGGGGCTCGGCTGCACGGCCTTGCCGAAGAACGAAACCTTGGAGACCTGCTGAGACCCACCGTTCGAGCCCTCGATGGGGTGGTCTCCAGTCCGCGTCATCGTAGTGAGGTAATCGTATGCCTCCTCGAACACATCGATCTGCCCATGGCCGATCGGCGTGCCTGGGGCGGCAATCGTGATCTCACGCATCGCGCCGTTGTTGGCGTCGTCCCAGTCGCCCGGGCTGACGTCGGTTGCGGAAACGGCGATGGTGTGCGTGCCCGCCACGGCGAAAACGTACGCGAACTGGCAGGTCACGACGTCACCCGCCGCGACCCAGATCGCAGTCGCCTGGTCCACGGTCATGCCGTCCACCGACAACACGCAGCTCGCGCGCGCGTCGACGTCCCCGTTGCCTTCGGCGACCGTGGCGAAGATCGCCACAGGCATGTTCGTCGTCGCAGTCGCGGCGGCGTCGACGGACACGACCTTGATGTCCGGGCGAAGCAGCACGGTATCCTGCACGCGCATGATCTCCGTGCGTGAGACTCCCGTGGCTTTCACGTTTGCCTGCAGGTACAGCTGGTCACCGCGGGCAAGGCCCATCTGGTGAAATGCCCAGTACGGCGCATTGGGCCACGCCTGCGTCGGCTCCGCGGACGGAGCGGTCAGCACACGGAGCTGAGTACGCTGAATGATGTCACGGCCAGGCTGCTCTTCAAAGATACCGGTCGTCGCCTCGATGGTAGTGACGCCATTTTTGGCAAGCAGCGCGCGGAACTGCAGCCCCAGGTCACCGACGCGCACCAGTGCAGCCTTCTTGCCCTTCGTGTCGTATTTCACGCGGTTCGACTTCCGCACGTTCGCCAACGAGACAGGCGACGTGACAACCGGCACGAACGACGGCACGAACACTGGCAGATTCGGCTGCGTCGGGAAAGGCCTGGGCATTTCGCTCAGGCACGAGGTCAGAACGAGGGCGGCGGCAGCGCCGAACCCAAAGCGTTTGATCGAGGGGGCGATTTTCATAAAAGTTGGATGTGTGATGCAGCGCACCATGCACCCGCTGTTATAAAGACTGCACTTCATGCCGGGTCGTAACTCGTGTGCGGAGTCACATTCAAGCGCCTTCATACGCCTGGCCCTGCACCCCCCAATTAATCGGCGCGCGCGTCAACATCGCATGACCCGGGTCACCGTTCCGTTGTGCAAAACCCCATGGTGACGCGCATTACGCGCTCGGTCGTGACAGCATCTATGTGATAACGCCGGGAGCTGGCACCTGCAGGCCGAGTGTCGCAATATCCGCCCATGAACCGACTCCTCCTTGCCCTGAGCGGCATCGCCGTCCTTGCGGTGGCGCAGGAATCCAACGCGCAGCAGCGCCCCCTCAAGGTTCTCATCTCCGTCGACATGGAAGGCATCACCGGCGTCGTCAGCGGTGAGCAGCTGGGACCATCAGGGTTCGAATACGCCCGCTTCCGCGAATTCATGACGGCAGAAGCCATCGCCGCGGTCGAAGCCGCGAAGGAAAGCGGCGCCACCGAGATCGTCGTGGTCGACGCCCACGGCAACGGGCAGAACCTCCTCATCGATCGCTTTCCACCAGACGTGCGCATCGTGCGCTCGTGGCCGCGCCCGCTGGGGATGATGCACGGGATCGATTCCAGCGTCGCCGCGGCCGTATTCATCGGATATCACTCGGCGACCACCAACATGCAGGGCGTTCGTGCGCACACCATCTCCAGCGGGACGTTCGCCGGCATCTTCCTCAAC
>JBOHTL010000138.1:0-3241 GCA_050733735.1 Gemmatimonadaceae bacterium | reverse complement strand
CCGCTTCGCAGGCCTGACGAGCTTCATCGGTCCCGCCGTTCTAATTCTCGCGTTCCTGCTCTCGGCGGTGATCTTCTGGCAGTTCCGCCAGGCCGCGCCGGACGCGCCCTTCATCCAGCCGTACTTCACGTGGATGGTCGCGGGCGATCTCACCATCGACGCGGCGCTGATGCTCGACCAGCTGTCGCTGATCATGCTCCTCGTCGTCACGGGGGTGGGCGCGCTGATCCACGTCTTCAGCGTCGGCTACATGCGCGACGACCCCGGCTATCCGCGGTACTTCGCGTATCTGAATCTTTTCGTCTTCTTCATGCTCCTGCTCGTCCTGGGCGCGAACTACCCACTGGTGTTCGTGGGCTGGGAAGGCGTGGGGGTGTGTTCGTACCTGCTCATCGGGTTCTGGTTCAGCGAGAAGGCGAACGCCGACGCCGGAAAGAAGGCGTTTATAGTCAATCGCATTGGTGATTTCGGCTTCCTGGTCGCGATGTTTCTTCTCTTCGCGAATTATGGAAGTCTCGATTTTCGAGCTCTTGAGACCGTGGTCACCTCCGAAGCGGTGCAGGGAGGTGTTTTGGTGACCACGATCTGCCTGTTCCTCTTCCTGGGGTGCACGGGGAAGAGCGCGCAGATCCCGCTCTACACGTGGCTCCCGGACGCCATGGCCGGCCCGACGCCGGTCTCGGCGCTCATCCATGCGGCCACGATGGTGACGGCGGGCGTGTACATGATCGCGCGCAGCCACTTCCTGTTCGCGCTCTCGCCGGTCGCGTCGCTCACGGTCGTGGTGATCGGCGCGTTGACCGCGGTGTTCGCGGCGACGATCGGCCTCAAGCAGTGGGACATCAAGAAAGTGCTGGCGTACTCCACGGTGTCGCAGCTGGGGTACATGTTCGTCGGCGTGGGCGCGGGTGCGTATACCGCGGGCGTCTTTCACCTGGTGACGCACGCGTTCTTCAAGGCGCTCCTCTTTCTCGGCTCAGGCAGCGTGATCTTTGCGATGCATCGCGCCTATCACGCCACGCACAGCCACGAGGACGCGCAGGACATGCGCAACATGGGGGGGCTGCGGAGGTATCTGCCCTGGACCTGGATGCTGATGTGGATCGCGACGCTCGCGATCGCGGGCATTCCGCCTTTCTCGGGGTTCTTCTCCAAGGACGAGATCCTCGGCGCCGTGTTCGCTCGCGCGCACGAGTCCACGCTGGCGGATGCGAGCTGGCTTGGCATTCCCGGCAACTTCCTGCTGTATGCGTGCTACGCGCTCGGCTTGGCGGCCGCGCTCATGACCGCGATCTACATGACGCGGATGATGATCTACACCTTTCACGGACCCGATCGGACCGGTGACGCGGAGCGGGACCACCTCGGCGAGGCTCCATGGGTCATGACCGCGCCGCTCGTCGTTCTCGGCGTGCTCAGCGCGGTCGGAGGCTGGCTGAACATTCCGGCGTTTCTCCCGATCGGACCCATCGGCACTCTCGAGCACTGGCTCGAACCGGTGACCGGAGCGTCGGCGCTGCGGATCACGCATGGTGAAGCGGTGCACCTGTCGCACTCGGTCGAGTACATGCTCGTCGGTGCCGCGGTAGCGATAGCGGCGATCGGCATCCTGATCGCGTGGCGCCGCCTCAAGCCGGAGAAGCTGGTGCCGAAGTCGCAGGCGCCCGCCTCCGAAGGATTCCAGCGCGTGCTGGAGAACAAGTACTACGTGGACGAGATCTACGACGCGACCGTCGTTCGTCCGACGTATTCCACGTCGCGCAATCTTCTCTGGCGCGGCATCGACATCGGGTTGATCGACGGGCTGATGGTGAACGGCAGTGCGTGGTTCGCCCGAGGCGTAGGCTGGATGGGATCTGCGCTACAATCGGGGCAGACAGGTACGTACGCATGGGTGCTGGTGCTCGGGGTTCTGGCGGTGGTTGGCGCTGTCACGCTTCGCTGATACATGCGCGATTTTCTGAACGGCATCGGTTACATGGACTGGGTACTGCCGGCGCTGCTGGCGATCCCCGCGATCGGCGCTGCCCTGGTGTGGGCGGCGCCAACGCCGCGTCGCCGTGGTCTGGCACCCGGCTCCGACGAGATCGCTTCCGGTGTGGCGGCTGGGCCGCGCTGGATCGCGCTGCTGGTGCTCATCGTCGAGTTCATCGTCTCGCTCGGACTGTGGTGGTCGTTCGACGTCACGATACCCGGGTGGCAGGCGGTCTTCGACGTCCCCTGGGTTCCCGCATGGGGGGTGCGCTTCACGCTGGGGATCGACGGCATCTCGCTCATGATGATCCTGCTCACGACGTTCATCATGGTGCTGTCGGCGCTCGGCAGCTGGACGGGTGTCCGAACGCGCACGCACGGCTACTACTCGCTGATGCTCGTGCTCACCGCGGGGATGCTTGGCGTCTTCATGTCGCTCGATCTCTTCCTCTTCTACGTGATGTGGGAAGTGATGCTCGTCCCGATGTACTTCATCATCGGCATCTGGGGAGGCGAACGCCGCATCTACGCCAGCGTGAAGTTCTTCATCTACACGATGGTGGGCTCGCTGCTCATGCTCGTCGCCATCGTGTATCTCGGTCTGCAGGCCGCTGACCCGCGCACCGGGACGCCGAACTTCGCGTACGACGCCATTCTGCAGACTGTGCAGGTGGGCCCGACGACCGCGCTGTGGCTGTTCGGCGCCTTCTTCCTGGCGTTCGCCGTCAAGGTGCCGATGTTCCCGTTCCACTCGTGGCTCCCTGATGCGCACGTCGAAGCGCCGACGGCGGGATCGGTCGTGCTTGCCGGCATCATGCTGAAGCTGGGAACGTTCGGCTTCATCCGCCTGGCGGTACCGCTCTTTCCGGAGGCGGCGATGCGTGAGGAGGTTCGCATGGTGATCCTCGGTCTCGCCGTCGTCGGCATCATCTACGGCGCGCTCGTCTCACTGGTACAGCCGGACTTCAAGAAGCTCGTCGCGTATTCCTCGGTGAGCCACCTCGGGTTCGTCATGCTCGGCATCTTCTCGCTCACCGTTCAGAGCGTACAGGGCGCGCTGCTCGTGATGATCAATCACGGCATCTCGACGGGCGCGCTGTTCTTCCTGATCGGGATGATCTACGAACGGCGCCACACGCGGATGATCGAGGCGTATGGCGGCATCGCGCGCGCCGTGCCGCTGTTCGCGGCGCTGCTCACCATCGTCGCGTTCAGCAGCATCGGCGTCCCGGGCACCAATGGGTTCGTGGGGGAGTTTCTCGTCCTC
>JBOHTL010000137.1:0-6537 GCA_050733735.1 Gemmatimonadaceae bacterium | reverse complement strand
GCATCCATAACTCCTCTCTCCTGTCGCGAGAGGAACTTTGAAGTTTCAGGGATTGATCCCGTCTTTTATTCGCAGTTGATCCCGTAGATCCGGAAACTGCACTACCTGGCCGGGCGCGACAGACCTGGATTCCCCGAGGCTCAGCCGTACAGGGCCTTGTAGTGCCGCCACCAATCCGACTGGAACCGCTCGGTCGGATCGAACCGCCGCTTCTGCGTGATGAACTCCGGAAACTGCGGATACGCTGCCAGCACCTGCTCGCGCGTCGCCCAGCGGTGGTACGTCAGGTAGCAGCTGCCGCCGTACGACAGCCCGCGATCGATCAGCTTGCGGAAATCCGCGCGCGCTTTCGCGATGCCCGCCTCCGTCGGCGTCACGTGCAGGTTGAAGATGGTGCATGCGTAGGGGTGCTTCGCCCACGCCAGCAGTGTCTCGTCATCACGTTCGATGAGGCGTACGGTCCCATAGATCAGTTCCGCACGACTCGCCCTGAAGTCCGCGCGTACATCCGAGAGAAAGCGTGGCAGCGCGTCGCGCGGCACGTAGATCTCGGTGATCATCTCGCCGCCATGCGCGTAGTGGCCGAGCCGGTCGCTGAGCGCCGCGTGGTAGTCGTCGACGTACGTGCTCATCTGATGCTCGTCCGACCAGTACACCTGCCCCGTGGTGCCCAGGTAGTAGCCGGAGTACATCGCGAACGCTTTGGCGCGGTCGACGTGGGCGAGATACAGCAGTGCTTTCCAATTGTCGACGGATAGCGCTTTGCGTTGCTCCACTGGTGGCGGCGCGAGGTACGTGGGGCGATAGCAGGAGAACACCCCCCGCTGCAGAAGCGCGTCGGAGTCCAGATCCGTTGCGAACTGGAAGTCGCCGTACTCGAACCCGGCGGCGATCCGCTGCTCGAACATGCGCGGCAGGTCGTCGACGTCGATCACTTCGACGACACGCTCCACCGCGTGGCGCGGGGTGAGCCGGAGGCGAACGCTCGCGAGGACGCCGTAGAGGCCATAGCCCCCGATCGCCGCGCGAAACAACTCCGCGTTCTCCGTCCGGCTGCACCGCCGCAAGTTCCCCCGATGGTCCACGAGCGTGAACGCCTCGACGTCTCCAACCACGGGCTTGTGCCGCAGGCCCCGCCCGTGGGCGTTCGCCGAGAGCGCTCCGCCGATGCTCAAACGGTCCGCGCCCGTCTGTTTCTGCACGAAGGTCCAGTGCGTCGCGGAGTCGCGCTGATTCACATTGAGATACTCATACAGCGCCGGCCACTGGATCGCTGCTTCGACCTCGAGCTGGCCGTTGATGCGGTCGAACTCGAGCACGCGCGCGAGACCGTTGACGTCGACCAGATCCCCGCCGCTCGCGAACTGCTGTCCGCCCATGGCGTGCCGGCCTGCCGCGATGCACACGGGGCGCCCATTGTACGACGCCGACCGAACGGTCTCCTGGAGCGCGTCGACCGTGGCGGGACGATGAATCGCGCGCACCCGTGTGGCATTGAGCTGCGAGTGGATGTCGTTGACGAGCGTTCCTGTCGCGGCGCCGGGGCCGCCAGCGGGAACGATCGCGGGATCGGGAGCGGGAGCGCACCCGGGAAGCGCCGCGGCGGCGCCGAGACCCGCCGTCAACTCGAGAAATTCACGACGAGAGAGTTTCATGATGCCGTTACCGTCGTGTTGGTCGTGAGCCACCGCGCACCGACGTAGATCATCGCCAGCGCGACGCCCTGGACGACGTGATACAGCGCGTTGTGGTTGAAGTAGACGGGATGCACGGCAATGCGAAGCTGCTGGACAGCGGCTGCCACGAACGTCAGCAGCAACCCGGCGATACCGATGGCGAGCGGCTGCATGCGATGGCGCGCGTACAGCACGCACAGAATCACGAGCAGGAACACCGTGGCGGGCAGATACATCGCGATGGCGACCACGAACCGCTGGTCGACGAAGAGCACGATCGCCGCATAGACGACGAGCGCGGCGACGGCCGCTCTGCGCAGAAATCCCGCGCGCGGCTCGCGCAGTGCCGCGGACGCTCCCATGAACCACATCGCCATGCTGGTCACGCCGAGTGCGAGCAAGGTGGCGGGCCACAGGATCCGGTTTCCCAGCGAGCTCTCGTCGAGGAAAAACCCGTGCACGGTTCCGCCGAAGAGCGCACCCGCGCCGATCGACGCGAAAAGCACGATCGACCATCGACGAACAGCGGCGTTCGCGACCGAAAGCCGTGCCAGGAGCACGCACAGGATCGCGCATTCCAGGGCGATTCCGTAGTCGGTGAGGGTGACGTCGGGTTCCGTCATGGCGGGAATGGTAGGGTCGAACAGCGCGGCAGACGTTACGTAGGGGTACGTAGAACGGCCGTGGAAAGTGCGTAGGGTACCACTAAACCTTGCGCCTCGCTGCTTTCGTGTCGCAATCACATATTGGGTCGATGACCAGCTCCGCTGCTCCCTCCACCCTGCTGGCCGGCCGGTTCGAGGTGATTCGGACACTCGGACAGGGCGCCTTCGGGCGCACCCTCCTGGCTCGAGACGCGCGTGCGTCTGGTGGTCGTGAAGTCGCCATCAAGCTGCTCGACCAGCGCGGTCGTCCCGACGCGAAGGCGTACCAGCTCTTCGAGCGCGAGGCCGACGTGCTTCGCGGATTGCGGCACCACGGCATCCCGGAGGTCTACGAGACCTTCCACGAATCGTGGCAGGGATCGCCCGCGGCTTTTCTCGTCATGGAGTACATCGAAGGGTCGTCACTGGCGCAGGTCATCGAGGAGAAGCGTCCGATGTCGACGACGGACTCGATGCATCTCCTCCTGGAGCTGCTCGGCATTCTCGACTACCTGCACAATCGCGTGCCGCCGATCCTGCATCGCGACATCAAGCCGGCGAACATCATCGTGCGTCCGAACGGGTTCCCCGCGCTCGTGGACTTCGGATCGGTGCGCCGCGTCTTCCTCTCGCCCGAGGAAAGCGGATCGACGATCGCTGGCACCTACGGCTACATGCCGTACGAGCAGTACATGGGTCAGGCGTCGCCGGCCAGCGATCTGTACGCCGCGGCGGCAACCTTTCTCCATCTCCTCACCGGACGCGCGCCGCGCGAGTTCATGAACGACGAAGGGCGCATCCAGGTGCCCGAGTCCCTGCCCGGCGAGTCGCGACCGCGCGAAGTACTCGCGCGACTGCTCCGTCCGTCCCCTGCCGAACGATTCTCCAGTGCCCGCGACGTGCGCTCGGCGCTCACTGGCGGGTCGATCGTGCCGGCGCGACACAGCGCCGCCTCGCTGGCAGCGACGATCCCGGTGCGTCATGACGTCGACGCGATCGTGCAGTCACTCCCCCCGGCGCCGCGCCCGCTCGAAGGGGAAACGAAACGGCTCATGAAGGCGGCGGCGCCGAGTGCGTTCCGGATGATGAACGCGTCGGAGAAGACGAGCTACGAGTGGAGTGTCATCGATATCCTTACCATCGCTTTTCTCTCGACGATCACCGCCGGTCTGCTCCCCATCATTTTCGGCAGCATGGCACGCGCTCGCCGGAGGCTGCTGAAGCGCTTCTTCCGCGAGGGAGTGCCGGGAAGCGCCGAGGTACTGCGCATCGAGAGTGAGAATACGGCGTTCGGCGAGAAGCTTGCGCGCGTGAACTACCAGTTCGAGGTCGACGGCCGCCTGCGCCGCGACTCCGACATGGTGCTGCCCGCGATCGCGCATCGCTGGCAGCCGGGCGATCGCATCCCGATCCTGTACCTCCCATCCGGCGCGAACGACAGCGTCATCGTCGCCGTCGAGTAGTTTTCGAACATGACGGCGAAGCGCATCGTGTCGCTGCTGCCGAGCGCTACCGAAATCGTGTGCGCGCTCGGACTCGAGGATCGTCTCGTGGGTGTCACGCACGAGTGCGACTATCCCGCCATTGTGCGGAAGCTGCCCAAGGTGACGTATACCCTGATTCCGACCGACGCCACGAGCGCCGAGATCGACGCGCTCGTCCGCGACAAGCTCGGCGCGCAGTCGGCGCTCTACTCGCTCGACATGGACATGCTCCAGCGCCTGGAGCCGGATCTCATCGTGACGCAGGCGCTGTGCGACGTGTGCGCCGTGGCGGAATCCGAAGTTCGCAATGCGGCGTGCATGCTTCCGACCGGGCCGGCGGTGGTGAATCTGGAGCCCGAGACGCTCGACGAAGTGATCGCGTGCGTTCAGCAGGTCGCCCGAGCGGCAGGCGAGCCCGAGCGCGCGAGCGCTCTCGTCGCCCAACTCCGCGCCCGCGTCGATGCCGTCGTCTCACGCAGTCGGCGAGTCACGCGGCGTCCCCGCGTCGCTCTCCTCGAATGGCTCGACCCTCCCTTCTCCGCGGGACACTGGAATCCGGAGCTGGTACACCTGGCCGGAGGGGAGGACGGCCTGGGTCGCCCGCGACAGAAGTCGGTGACGCTGAAATGGGATCAGGTGATCGCCTGGCAGCCGGAGGTCGTGCTCATCTCGTGCTGCGGGTTCACGGCGGAGCGCACCGTTCAGGAAGCCGCGGTGCTGCGCCGCGTCGAGGGCTGGGACGAGCTGCCGGCGGTGCGCGACGGACGCGTCTACGTCACCGACGGCACGTCCTACTTCAGCAGACCGGGACCGCGGCTCGTGGACAGTCTCGAGCTGCTGGCGCACGTGATCCATCCGGACGTGCATCCACTTGCGAACTGGCTGTTGCCGCCGCTACGTCTCGAAGCATCTGTCCATCAGGTGAATTCATGAAGTTCGCAGCACGCTTCGCGATCGTCCTCCTGTGCGCGACCGGCGCGCTCGAAGCGCAGCCCCGTGACATCGATGTCCGCCTGCGCGGTCATCAACACCCGGTGCAGCTCGACAGCATCGCCATCTGGAACGTGATTCCCGCGCCTCAGGCGCGGACGTTCACCGCCGTTCGGCACGTTCTGGCGGAACTGGGCGTGCCCTTCACCTCGGCCGACTCGGTGAGTGGCGTGTTCTACAAATCGCCGTTCACCACCAGCCGGCAGATACTGGGCAAGCGCATGTCATGGGCGATGTCCTGCGGCCACGGCCTCACAGGCCCGAACGCGGACAGTTATAGAATCCACATGGCCTACGCCATTTTTCTCGAGCCGACGGACGGTCAACAGACGCGCGTGGGCGTCGCTCTCGCGTCGGGAGCGAACACCACCGAAGGCACTTCGACCCGGCCGGTGCCCTGCGCCTCGACGGGCGCGCTCGAGCAGGAGATCGCTATGCGGGTACGAGCTCGGGCACAGGTGCGGGAGTAAAGACTTCGGGGGCGCGCTGCTTCGCGAGGCGCGCCCTGAGGAAGGCGAGCACCTGTTCCTCGTGGCGACGGAGCTTTCCACCCGGCCGTCGCGGCTGGTGTCCCCTGCGCGGCGGCATCGGCGGCAGAACCTCACCGTCGAGATACGCGTCGAGCAGCGCGGGATGGACATAGTACTTCCGGCACACGGCGCGCGTGTTGCCGAGCCGCTTCGCCGTATGGTCGACAGCGCGCACGACGATCCGCTCCGCTTCCTTCTTGTTCTTCGCGGCGCCGCATTCACGCAGGTAGGCGGCGGCGTCCATCGTCCCCGCCCAGGTGCGGAAGTCCTTCGCGGTGATGTCGGCCCCGGTCACTTCGCGCAGGTAGTCGTTCACATGCTCGGCTTCCACTTCCTGCCGCTGTCCGTCGTCGTCGATGTACTTGAAGAGGATCTCGCCCGGCAGCTCGTGACACCGCTGCACGATGCGTGAGATCTGGGTGTCCGTGACCGACATGGCGTGCTCGACGCCGCTCTTACCGCGGAACTCGAAGCGCATCTCGGCGCCGTCGATGTGCACGTGGCGCCGCCGCAGCGTGGTGAGACCGTAGGACTTGTTCTCCTTGGCCAGCTCCTGCGTGCCGACGCGGATCAGCGTTTTCTCGAGAAGCCACACGACCGTCGCGAGAACCTTCTCGCGGGGCAGCCCTTCGCGGAGGACGTCGTCTTCCACGCGCTGGCGGATCCTCCAGATCACGTCGCCGAAGTCGAAGAGCCGGTCGAACTTGGTTTCGTCGCGGATGGCGCGGAACGCCGGGTGGTAGCGGTACTGCTTGCGGCCGCGGGCGTCACGCGCGGTGACCTGGAGGTGTCCGTCCACCAGCGGGCAGATCCAGACCTCGGTCCAGGCGGGAGGAATGACCAGAGTGCGGAAGCGTTTGATCTGCTCGCGCGACCGGATCAGCTTCCCGTCGGCGTCGTAATAGGCAAAGCCCGTCCCGCTCCGCTTCCGACGGATGCCGGGCATCGAGTCGGAGACGTAGTGGAGCCCCGCTTCGTTCGCGGAGTCGATGTGTTCTGGCGAGGCGGTTTGACCCAACCCTATCCCCCTGATCAGACCGGTAGGCGTCGATTTTGACGTCTGAGTCAGGGCACACGCAACTCAAACCCCTTTATCGGGGGTCGCCGGTCTCGAGGACGAGGGGATTCGCTGCCGGTACGAAGTTCTCGAGCTCGATGACAAAAACGTCGTAGGTAGCGGCTCCGGGATCGAATTCCTGAGCTGGGACAATGG
>JBOHTL010000136.1:0-6311 GCA_050733735.1 Gemmatimonadaceae bacterium | reverse complement strand
CTCGACCGCCTCGGCCTGCGCGAAAACACGATCGTCAGCTACACCAACGACAACGGCGGCGAGTGGCTGTCCCGCAACGCGCCGCTCTTCAACCACAAGATGAGCACGTGGGAAGGCGGCATCCGCGTCCCGGCGATCATTCGCTGGCCCGCACGAATTCCGGCAGGCAAAGTCACTGGTCAGGTCGGGATCACCATGGATCTCACCGCGTCCGTGCTCGCCGCAGCCGGCGCGCCGCTTCCGCCGGATATCCGACTGGACGGCATGAACCTCTTTCCCATTCTCGAAGGCCGCGCTCCCGACGTGGAGCGCACCCTCTTCTGGCGGTCACACCCCGCGCGGCCGAATCGCGCGGTCCGATCGGGCGACTGGAAGCTCGTCCTCGAGCCGCGTCCGATGCTGTTCAATCTCCGGAGCGACATCGGGGAGCGCGAGAACCTGATCGGCCGCCATCCGGAGATCGCGCGGCGGCTCGGCGCGCTGCTTCAGGAATGGGAGAAGGACGTGGCAAATGAGGCGAAGGCTGCGCGGTAGCGCTGCACCGGATCTAGGTTGCGGGAACTTTCCAAAAGCCTCTTGTGTCGAACCCTCGTCCTGAATCGAGCATCTGCATGAGTCTCAACGCCGCATTGGCGGTCGCCCGCATCGCGCTGGTCGCAACGTCGCTCGCCGCCTGTGCCGCGGCGCAAACACCGCGGCCTGCATCACCGACGGAAACACAGCGTCCCCCGACAGCGGCAGCGCCCGTGTTCGCGAATGGCATCGCGCAGTCGGTCTCCGCATTCCAGGACTCCAACGTCTGGATCCGGCAGAACCTCTGGGTTCAGACGGATTTCGACACCGACCGCGACGGCCGGAACGATCGCGTGCATGTGGACGTGACCCGGCCCGCGCAAACGGACAGCGGTGTTCAGGTGCCGATCGTGTACGCGTCCAGTCCGTACTTCGCCGGCGTTGCGCAGACCTTCGCGTTCTGGGATGTGCGGCAGGAGCTCGGCGCCGAGCCGCCCACGCGCGGGAAGATGAGCGGGCCCGCGTACCAGTCGAATCGCACGCGAATCTCGAACTCGCTCGTGAATACCTTCGTGCCCCGCGGCTTCGCGGTCGTGCACTCCGAGGCGAGCGGCACTGGTCGTTCGCAGGGATGTCCGACGGTCGGCGACTATCCCGAGCGCGCCGCGATGAAATTCGTCATCGACTGGCTCAACGGCCGGGCGAAGGGCTACACGGCGCCGACGGGTGGACGGGAAGTGAGCGCCACCTCCTGGTCGACGGGCAAAGTGGGCATGATCGGCACTTCATATGAAGGCACCCTTCCCCTTGCCGCGGCGATCACCGGAGTCGACGGGCTCGAAGTCGTGATTCCCGTTTCCCCCAACACCTCGTACTACAACTACTACCGCGCCAACGGCCTGGTGCGCTCACCGGGCGGCTATCTGGGCGAAGATGTCGACGTCCTGTACGACTTCGTCGCGAGCGGCGACACCGCCGGGGGCGCGCGTGCCAACTGCGATCGCATCTGGAAGGATGGGATCTTCGCGCAGGGACAGGATCGCCGCACCGGTGACTACAACGACTTCTGGGAGGCGCGCGATCTCGCGCAGCAGCTCGAGGACGTGGATGCGGCCGTCCTGCTGGCGCACGGTCTCAACGACTGGAATGTGATGCCGTCGCACAGCGTGCGCGTGTACGAGGAGATGAAACGCCTCGGAAAACCGGTATCGATGTTCCTGCACCAGTACGGCCACGGCGGGAATCCGCCGCTCGACATGGTGCTGCGGTGGTTCACGCACTACCTCTACGGCGTCGAGAACGGTGTGGGCAGCGACCCCCCGGTATGGATCGTCGAGACGCCGCCGACGCCGCGTCCGACGCGCGCCGAGCCGAGATCGTTTCCCTCGTTCCCGGTGCCCGGATCGCAGATGGTGACGCTGTATCCTTCCGGTGATGGCAACGGCGTGGCGACGCTCGCGTCGAGTCGCGGGGCGCAGTCGCGCGATACGATCGTCGACGACGTCGCGATCAGCGGCAGCAGGAACGCCGGCGTTTCGCAGTCGCGACATCGGCTGCTGTTCGCGACGGCGCCGTTGAGGGATACCGTGCGCCTCTCCGGCACGCCTCGGGTGACCATTCGTCTCGCGTCGAGCAAGCCCGCGGCGAACCTCAGCGTGTGGATCGTGACGCTCCCGTACGACTCGACGGAGGTTGGGTCGGAAGGACGCGTCAGCGTGGTGACGCGAGGCTGGGCGGATCCGCAGAACCACAGGTCACTGGTCAATGGCGGCTACTTCACGTCGGAGATTCCCGGCGAGCCACTCATCCCCGGTCGATTCTACGATCTCACCTTCGATCTCGAGCCGGACCACCAGGTGATCCCTCCTGGCGTTAGGCTCGCCGTGATGCTGATGTCGAGCGATCGGGAGTTCACGCTCTGGCCCGCATCCGGTACGCAGCTCACGGTCGAGGCGGCAGGCACGTCGTTCCTGCTGCCGATCGTCGGTGGCGTGGAGGCGTTGCGGTCCGCAGGCGCGATTCAATAGAGGAACGGCCGCTCTGAGCCGCGTGCTGCGTGCCTGACGTGGCCGAGTGTACTGCCCAGGCACAGCGTCGAGCTGTATCTGGGCAGTTTGCTCGTCAGCTTCTTTCTGCTTGCGGCGCGAAGCTCACAGCGGCCGTACCTGGTCGCCGTGAATGCCGCCTCAGCGAATTTCGGGACCCAGCGCGATCGTCGCTTCCGGTCCCGCGCTCTCGATCACGAACACGACGCGGCGGTTGGCTTCGGCGCCAGGATCGTCCGCTTGCGCGCCGGTGTTCACCTGGCGCGCTTCACCATATCCAACCGCGCGCATCGGGTTACCCGCCAGCCCCGATGACACGAGCGCGTCCATCACGTTCTGCGCGCGTGCCCGAGAGAGCATGACGTTGTAGTCCTGGCTGCCCGCCGGGTCCGCGAATCCCTCGACCGTGATCGTGGAATTGGGATAGTACGTCCTCGCGACGCGCGCGAACCGCTCGAGCAGCGGGCGGTACTCGGAGCGCACGGTCGCGTCGTCGAACGCGAAGGTCACCGGCATGGCGAAGCGGAGGGCATCCTCCGTGGCCGCGATGCGCGCGCCGAACTGCGTGCGCAAGGTATCGAACTCGACGCGGAGGCCCGCGATGCGGGCCGCGAGATCGTTGTCGGCGGCGATGCGGGCGTCGCGCTCGGCGACGATGGCGGCATCGAGTTGGGCGCGGGTGGCTGCGACCTCGTTCCGGACGAACCCTTTGGTGGCGCAGGCCTGCAGGGCGAGCGCCGACACGACGACGAGGGCCGCGCGGGCAGTGCTGCGTGGCGACATGGTGACTACGTGCTCCAGGCTGAAGTGGACTCGAGAGAAATCGCTAATGGGAGTCCGCGAGAATCGTTCCCGCGATCGGTGATCTGCGCCTGCTCGAGCACGCTGGGCGCGCGCGCGCTGCATCCGTCGCTCATCACGCGATGACCAGCGGCGATTGTGACGCGCATCGCGAAACGCGCGCGATCTGCGCCACAACCGGTGCCGGTGAGCGTTGCGGGGTCGCGACGACTCTCGTCGTTACCATGAGCGCCGCCGCTCCTTTTTGCGCTGCACTGGAGGCCCCTCGCCTCGTCAGCGACCCTGCTCGCCATGGAGCCCTATGGCATCCGCTGCAAGAGCGATCGTGTCGGGAAGCCGGTCCGGAGAAACGCTGGCCCTCGACGCTTCAGTCATATCCCGCGTCAAGCCGGTCTGCGATTTCGTCAACGCCGAAGCCGCCCGACTGCGCAACCGGTCCATCGCCATCGGCGCCGCGTCCGCGGTCGGCGCCGTCATCCTGCCGCTCGTGACCGGCATCGGTGATCCGCGCATTCCGCTCGTCCTCGCGACCGGCATCGTCGTCTTCACCATCGTCAGGTCGCGCGCCGAATTCACGTCGAGCTGCGCGAAGCTCGCGGTCAAGCGCATCATCGCCGCGCTCAGCAGGCAGCTGGCCTACAAGCCGGCGTCGTCGCTCACGCAGCAGCAGTTCGTCGCGATGGATCTGTTTCCCGGCCGCGTCGAACGCTTTCGCAGTCGCGACGAGATCGCCGGTCGGGCCGGCGACACCCGCTATACGCTGCATCATGTCCGCGCCGCCGGCGCGGAGCGCGGGGCGGCGATCTTCGACGGCGTCGTGGTGAAGATCGAATTCGGGGAGCCCTTTCCGGGACACACCGTCGTCATTCCCGATGCGAGCGCGGCGGACGCGCCCATCGGACCGGGGTCGCGGGTGAAGAAGGATCTCGTCTTCCTCAAGAACCCGGTGTTCGAGCAGAGCTTCAGCGTGTACGCCTCGGACTACTACGACGCGCGCCGTCTCGTCACCCCGCAGCTCATGGACGTCATCATGGCGGGAGCCGCCGCCATCGACGCGGACGTGCGTCTCGCGTTCGTCCAGCGGTCGCTGTTCGTCGCGGTGCCGGGTGATGCGCTCAAGGTGGACACCGGCATCTTCGCCGCCCCTCTCACGCCGCACAGCGCCGTCGGTCGGTTGCTGCACATCCTCGCCTTCTCGGAGCGTCTGGCGCGGGCAGTCGCGCATTAGCATTCTTCCGCGTGCACAACCGTGTCTTCGGCCGCACCGGCTGGCAGGTGAGTCAGCTCGGGTACGGAATGTGGGGGATGGCCGGTTGGAGCGGCGCGGATGACGAAGAGTCGCTGGCTTCCCTGCAGCTCGCGGTCGATCAGGGTGTCAATTTTTTCGACACCGCCTGGGGCTACGGCGAAGGACACAGCGAACGGCTGCTGGGCCGCATCGTCCGCTCGAATCGCGGCACGCGCTTGTACGCAGCCACCAAGATCCCGCCGAAGCATCGGCACTGGCCATCGCGTCGCGGCGATCTCCTCGACGATGTCTTTCCTCCGGACTACATCCGTGAGTACACGCATCGCAGCCTTGAGAACCTCGGGTTTACGTCCATCGACCTGATGCAGTTTCACGTCTGGGAAGACGAGTGGGCCGACGACGAGCGCTGGCAGCGCGCGATCGATGACCTCAAGAGGGAGGGGCTGGTCCGGGCGGTAGGCATCAGCGTCAATCGCTGGGAGCCATGGAACGGCATCCGGACGCTGCGCACCGGACAGGTGGACGCCGTTCAGGTGATCTACAACATCTTCGATCAGAATCCCGAGGATGAGCTGTTTCCGGTCTGCCGGGAGCTCGACATCGGCGTGATCGCGCGCGTCCCGTTCGATGAGGGCGCTCTCACGGGAGTGTTGACGAAGGAAAGTACCTGGCCCAGAGGTGATTTCCGGAATCTGTACTTTGTCAAGGAGAACCTCGATCCCACAGTCGATCGCGTCGAAAAGCTGAAGGCGATCGTCCCGCGCGGCATGACGCTCCCGGAGCTCGCGCTGCGCTTCATCCTGTCGAACGATGACGTCGACGTCGTGATTCCCGGCATGCGCAAGGCCGGGCACGTGCTGGCAAACCTGAAGGCGAGCGACGCGGGCCGGCTGTCCTCCGATCTGCTCCAGAAGCTGCGACTCCATCGCTGGGACCGGACGCCGACCGCCTGGTCACACTGATTTCAGCGGGGTCGTGGCCGGTGGACACCGGTTCCAAAGTGTCCGATGTTTGTCCTGCGGAGTTTCCTGCCTACCCAGCCCGGAGGAGCTCATGGTCTCCCTGACGTCACTGTGGCTTCCGATTCTTCTGTCCGCTGTCGCCGTGTTTCTCGTGAGCTTCATCGTGCACATGGTGATTCGCTATCACAACACGGACTTCAAGCGGCTCCCCGCCGAAGACGACATCATGCGCGCGCTCGCGATCCACAACATCGCGCCGGGCGAGTACGTCTTCCCGTACCCTCAGGGCGGTTCCGCGGCTATGAAGGATCCGGCGTTCATCGAGAAACGCACCCGCGGACCGGCCGGCTTTCTGAACGCGCTTCCCGCGGGCATGCCGGGAATGGGAGGACCGCTGGCTAAGTGGTTCGTCTACTCGATCGTCGTGAGTCTCTTCGCCGCGTACCTGACGAGCCGCGCTCTCAGTGCCGATGCCCTGGGTGGCGACGTGTTTCGCTTCAGCGCGACGGTTGCCTTCGTGGCATATGGTATGGCTCACGTCGCCGACTCGATATGGTGGGGACGCGCGTGGAGCGTGACGTTCAAGAACCTGCTCGATGCGCTGCTGTACGGTGCGGCGACGGGGGCAGTGTTTGTGTGGCTGTGGCCGTAGAACGGCGGTTTGAAGGTTTGAAGGTTTGAAGGATTGAAGGTTTGAAGGCGTTAAGGCGCTCGATCCTTCAATCTTTCAAACCTTCAATC
>JBOHTL010000135.1:0-5100 GCA_050733735.1 Gemmatimonadaceae bacterium | reverse complement strand
TGGCGCCCCGCGGCGTGGGGGTCGTGATCGAAGCCGTCCACCTCTGCATGATGATGCGCGGAGTGGAAAAGCAGAACTCCAAGACCATCACGAGCGCCCTGCGCGGCGATTTCCGCGACTGCTCGATGACGCGCGACGAGTTCCTCACCCTGGCCTATCAGGATCGCTGAACATGGTCATGGGTAAAACTACGGATTCGCAGGCGACCGCCCAGCGGCTTAGCTTGGTCGGCATGCGAATCATCGCCGCAGGCGCGAGCCACGCCACGGCCCCGTTTGCGTTGCTGGAGCGCCTCACTGTTCCTCCAGCCGAGCTGGAGACGGCGCTCGCGCAGCTCACGCTGATCGCCTCCGAGGCCCTGATCCTTTCCACCTGCAACCGCACCGAGATCTACGCGGTTCTGCCCCCCGATGTACCAGAAACGCAGCTGCTCCAATGGCTCGCGGCCCGAACGGGAGAAGACGTCGCGACGCTGCAAGCGAGCGGCTACGTCCATCTCGATGAGGACGCCGTGCGTCATGCGCTGCGCGTTGCCAGCGGGCTTGATTCGATGGCGCTCGGCGAGGACCAGATCCAGTCACAGTTCAAGCGGGCGCTGCATGCTGCGCGCGCTGCCGAAGCACTGGGGCCGAACCTGGAGCGCCTGGGCGCCGCGGCGCTGTCGTGCGGCAAGCAGGTGCGCGCCTTCACCGGCCTTGGCCGGCACGCGCTGTCGCTGGAGTCCATCGCGGTCGAATCCGCGTTGTCCGCCAGACCGGCCGCTGGCGGCAGCAGCGTCGTCGTGATTGGATCGGGGAACTCAGCGTCGATCGTGATGCGCCACCTTCGCGATCATGACGTCCGCGACGTGGCCGTGGTGGCGCGCTCGGCGGGCCGTGCCGGCGCGCTGGCTGAGGCGGGCACTCGTGTCGTCGAGTGGGATCTCCTGCCGGAGCTGCTCGTCGGCGCCGACATCCTGTTCTGCTGCACCTCAGCGCCGCATCCGGTCCTGACCCCTGACCTGCTTCTGCGTCGCCGGATCGTGCATCCCGGCCGTCCGCTGCTGTGCGTGGACCTGGGGATGCCGCGCGACGTGGATCCGGCCGTCTCGGACATCGATGGGATGTCTGTCGTGAGTCTCGATGCCCTCGGCCGGGAGGCCGCGGCGCGCCGGGAAAGCCGCGAGCACCATGTGCCCGCGGCGGAGGCGATTGTCGACCGTGAAGTTGGCCGCTTCTTCGACTGGCTCGATGCGCGGGACAGCACCACGGAGATCGTGCAGATCCGGGCGCACGCCGATGCCGTCGCGGAGACGGAGCTCCGTCGCGCGCTGGCCAGGATGCACGGGCTGCCCGCGCGTGAGCGCGCGATCATCGCCGAGCTGGCGCGCCGCATCGCGCGAAAGCTCGCCCACCGACACACCGACGCCATCAAGCGTCCGGAGATCGCGCTCATGGCGGAGCAGGCCTGATGAGCGACACCAGCGCACCGCGCTCGGACAATGAGAGCCGCTTCGTTCAGTACCTCATGCTTCGCGTCGACCCAGCGTGGCGCCGGCTGGATGCCGGACAGCGCGCAGCGGGGCGGGCCGAATTCACCGCCGCCGTGTGCGGGGCGTCGGCGGACGTCACCACATATGCGTACAGCACGCTCGGGTTGAAGGCCGACACCGACATCCTGCTGTGGTGGACGGCGCAATCGCCGGATGTCATCCAACCGCTCATCTCGGCGGTGCTCGGTACCTCGATGGGCCGGTACTGCACGATCTCGCATTCGCTGTGGGGATTCATCCGGCATTCCATATATACGAAGAAGCACACGTCGCAGGAGCAGGCGGTCGACGCCGAGACCCGGCTCCGGTACCTCATCGTATACCCCTTCGCGAAGACCAACGAGTGGTACCTGATGAGTCGCGAAGCGCGCCAGGGGATGATGAACGAGCACATGCGTATCGGCCACGACTTCCACGACGTCCGCCAGGTTCTCGTGTATGCCACGGGTCTCGACGACCAGGAGTTCATCGTCGCGTACGAGACCGACCAGCTCGAGCGCCATCAGGATCTCGTGATCGCGCTCCGCGCCACGGAGGCGAGGCGTTACACGCTGCGCGACACGCCGATCTTCACCGCGATCAACTATCCACTCGACAATGTTCTCGCCCTCGCCGGCTGACGGTGTGTTCGCGCGCGCCGCACGGCGCGAGCGCACCGAGTACACCCCCGTGTGGTTCATGCGACAGGCGGGGCGCATCCTGCCGGAGTATCGCGCGCTGCGCGAACGCTGGTCACTGATCGAGATCTGCAGGCAACCCGAGTTGTGCGCCGAGGTCACGCTGCAGCCCATGCGGCGGATGCCGCTCGACGCGGCCGTGCTCTTCGCCGACATCATGCTGCCTCTGGTCGGGATCGGCGTCGATCTGCAGCTGGTGGACGAGGTGGGGCCGGTGATTCGCGAGCCTGTGCGAGACATGGCGGGGGTCGCCGCGCTGCGCCCCATCGTGCCGGAGCAGGACGTTCCGTTCGTGCTCGAGACGATCCGGCTGGTGCGCCGGGAGCTCGCGCCGGTGCGCGGTGTCATCGGGTTTGCGGGCGCGCCGTTCACGCTTGCGTCATATCTCGTCGAGGGACGTCCGACCCGCGACTTCGTGAAGACCAAAGCGATGATGTACGGCGAGCCGGAGCTCTGGCATGCGCTGATGGACCGTCTTGCGACGATCATGGCCAGCTATCTCCAGGCGCAGATCCGTGCCGGCGTGGACGTCGTGCAGCTCTTCGACAGCTGGGTGGGCGCCCTGGACGTGGACGATTACGTCCGGTACGTGCAGCCGTACACGCGCGCTGTGTTCCGGAGCATCGGCACGTCAGTGCCCACGATCCACTTCGGGACCAACACCAGCGCGCTGTTCGACGAGATGAAGGATGACGGCGCCAGCATCATCGGTGTGGACTGGCGCAGTCCCCTGGACGTCGCGTGGAAGCGCGTAGGCCACCATCTCGGCATCCAGGGCAACCTGGATCCGGCCGCGTTGCTCGGCCCCTCGAGCGTGATGGAGAAGAAGGCCGCCGACGTGCTGCGGCGCGCTGCCGGCCGTCGCGGGCACATCTTCAACCTCGGTCATGGCATTCATCCGGCGACGCCGCTGGACAGCGCCATCCGGCTCGTGGACTTCGTTCATGAGCACAGCGCGACCATGGCGGTCGCCGCGCAGGAGTTTGCATGAGCGTCGGCGTCCTGCTCATGGCCTATGGCACGCCCGACACCGCCGACGACGTGGAGGCGTACTTCACGCACATTCGCGGCGGCCGCACGCCGAGCGCGGATGCCGTGGCACACCTGCGCAGCCGGTATGAGATCGTCGGAGGCCGCACGCCCCTGCTCGACGTCACCACCCGATTGCGCGACGAAGTGGAGCAGGAGCTCAATGCCAGGGCGACGGGGACGGATTACCGGGTGCACGTCGGCATGAAGCACTGGCATCCCTTCATCAGCGATGTCGTCCCGCGCATGCTCGAGGATGGAGTCGCCGAGCTGGTCGGGATCGCGCTTGCACCGCATTACTCGCGGCTCAGCGTCGGCGCGTACCGCGCGTCGCTCGAGCAGGCGCTGGCTGATGCCCGCGCGCAGCTCCCCGTCCATTTCGTCGAAAGCTGGCATACGCATCCGCAGTTTCTCGATCTCATCACGAGCCGCCTGCGGACCGCGCTGGAATCCTGGCCCGTCGACGAGCAGAGCCGCGTGGTGACAGTGTTCAGCGCCCACAGCCTTCCCGAGCGCATCCGCCAGTGGGATGATCCCTACGAGCGTCATCTGCTCGAGAGTTGCCGGGCCGTCGCGTCGCTCGCTGGCATCAACGAGTGGCGATTCGCATGGCAGAGCGCCGGCGAAACAGGCGAGCCGTGGCTCGGACCGGACATCGTCGCGACCATCGAGGCGTTGGGGCGCGACGGAGTGACCAACGTGCTCTCGGTCCCAATCGGCTTCGTCAGCGATCATCTCGAGATTCTGTACGACATCGATCACGAGGCGCGGCACGTCGCCGAAGCGCTCGGGATGACCTTTCGCCGCGTGGCGATGCCGAATGCCGATCCGGCGTTCGTGCGGACCATCGCGGCCATTGCGAGAGAATGCGCGATCTCGTCGTAGGGACGCGCGGCAGCGCGCTGGCGATGGCGCAGACGGAGCTCGTGTGCACGGCGCTCCGCGCGCGGCATCCTGGTCTGCGGATACGCATCGAGCGCATCACCACCACGGGCGACGTTCGCGCGGACGTGCCGCTCTCCACGCTCGGACGCGGGATCTTCGTCAGCGAGATCGAATCAGCGCTGCGCGAACGACGCATCGACTTCGCGGTGCACAGCGCCAAGGATCTGCCGTCGACGTTGGCCAGCGAACTGGTGCTCGCGGCGATCCCCGCGCGTGAAGACGCGCGCGACGTGCTCGTGTCCCGAGCCGGGACGCTCCGGCAGCTGCCGTTCGGAGCAAGGGTGGGGACCAGCAGCCCCCGGCGTGCGTGTCAGCTGCGCGCGCTCCGGCCGGATCTCGACCTGCGCGACATGCGTGGCAACGTGGACACGCGGCTCCGCAAGCTGGCCGCCGGAGAATTCGACGCCATCGTGCTCGCCGCCGCGGGATTGAACCGGTTGAGCCGCGCGGACGTGGTGACGGATTGGCTCTCCCCGGCCATCATGATTCCATGTGTCGGTCAGGGTGCGCTGGCGATCGAGACCCGGGCAGACGACACGGAGCTCGTGAGTCTGCTATCGGGTCTGGATGATCCGCAGACTCGCGCGCGAGTGCTCGCCGAGCGCGCCTTCCTCGCCGAGCTGGGAGCGGGTTGCCTGGCCGCGGTAGCGGCGCATGCGACGATCGAGAACGATCGCCTGGAGCTGCTGGCGATGATCGGCGGCGCAGATGGAAAGCAGCATATCAGCCGGTCGTCGGGATCGATGCGCGACGCGGCCGGCGTCGGATCGCGCCTCGCGCGCGCGATGCTTCGCGACGGCGCAGCCCGGTTTCTCGCCAGAACCGATGGACCATTGGTGAATCGTCGGGTCATCGTGACGCGACCGGCCGAACAATCGCGGGAGCTGCTGGCGCTGTTACGCGCGCGCGGTGCCGATG